>CADDZK010000244.1 GCA_902812425.1 Actinomycetota bacterium | reverse complement strand
CTCAGGCAAGGGCAGCGCCGATGACGTCGCAATAGACGCCCCAGATGACAAGACGCTCAAGGTAACGTTGGTCGCCCCTTCGCCGTTCTGGTTGGGCCTTGCGGCCTTCTTCACCTACCTGCCCCAGAACCAGAAGTTCGTCGAGCAGCAGGGTGACAACTACGCCCAGAGCGCCGACGGCCTGCTCTACAACGGTCCCTACAAGCTGACAGAGCTCAACCCCACACAGGGCGTCACCATGGTCAAGAACGAGGACTACTGGGACGCTGATAACGTCAGCATTCAGAAGGTAGAGGGCAAGATCGTCAAGGAGCTCGAGACGGCCGTCAACCTCTACGAGTCAGGGGACCTCGACGATACGACGATCTCCGGCGAGTACGTTACGCAGTACAAGGGCAAGCCGGACTTCTGGTCTCAGACGTACTTCGCCACGTTCTACCTCGTCCCCAACTTCGATTTGAAGATCTTCCAGAACGAGAACATCCGCCGCGCGCTCCAGATGAGCTTCGACCCGAAGACCTTGGTAGACAAGATCCTCAACGATGGCTCCCAGGCCGCGACCGGGCTGGTCCCCGAGGGGATAGCGGGCCCCGGCAACCAGACCTTCCGCGAGGCCGAAGGGCCGACGGTGCCTGGGTACGATCCCGAGCAGGCAAAGCAACTCTTCCAGAAGGGCCTCAAGGAGGTGGGGGAGAACCCCACGATAGAGTTCCTCACCTACGACGACAGCACGGCGAGGGATATCGCCACTTTCCTGCAGTCCCAGTTCGAGAAGATGGGCGCCAAGATCAAGGTGAAGGTACAGCCCTTCGACAGGAAGCTGGAGCTCGAGTCAAACGGCCAGTTCCAGCTAAGCTGGCAGGGTTGGATCGCCGACTACGACGACCCCATGACGTTCCTCGACCTGTTTACCAGCGATTCCTCCTTCAATACCCAGAAGTACTCCAACCCGCAGTACGACAAGCTCATCGACCAGGCGAAGAAGGAGACGGATTTCGGCAAGCGCATGGATATGCTGCTTCAGGCCGAGAAGATTCTCGTCAAGGACGACGCGGGGACGGCACCGATCTATTTCGAGGGCGAGGCCCATCTCTTGAGGCCAACCATCAAAGACTACGTCGACCACCAGTACGGTGCCGGCGCCGACATAAAGTGGTGGAAGCTCTCGTAGCGAATCAGAAGACCGGGAGCATCATGAACAGCATGCACAGGAGCGTTTCCTCCGGGAGACGCTCCTGCGTTCCCGGTACCCCGACAGCCTCTCTAAAGGTGGGTTCGTAGATGCTCAGATACGTGGCAAGACGCACCTTGTATATGCTCCTCGCGCTCTTCGTTATCATCAGCGTGACGTTCTTTATCAGCAAGGCGCTGCCAGGCACACCCTTCGCTGACGACAAGCTGACGCCCCAGATCCGCAAACAGCTCTACGAGAAATACGGCCTCGATGAGCCGATATTGGTTCAGTATGAAAAATACATGCTCAACGTGGCGCAGGGAGACCTGGGCAACTCGTTCTACTTCGAGAGCAGGCCGGTGTCGCAGATGATCCTGCAGCGCCTGCCTGTCTCCATGTTCATAGGGGTTCAGGCCGTGATCTTCGGGCTCGTCATAGGGATGGTGCTAGGCATCGTCGCCGCCCTGCGACACAACACCCTCTGGGACACTCTGGCGGTCGTTGTGGCGGTGCTCGGCGTCTCGGTGCCGAGCTTCGTCTTGGGACCCATCCTGCAATACTGGCTCGGGCTCAAGCTCGGGTGGTTCCCCATAGCCTTCTTCGAGAGCTGGATATACTCCGTGTTGCCTTCGCTGGCCCTCTCGGTCTTCGTCATCTCGACGGTCGCCCGCTTTATCAGGACGGAGATGCTCGAGGTCATGGGACAGGACTACATCACCCTGGCCAAGGCCAAGGGGCTCTCCGGCCTGGCTGTGATCTTGAAGCATGTCTTGCGCAACGCCCTCATCCCGCTGGTCACCGTCATGGCCCCGCTGACCATCTATCTGATAACCGGCTCGCTGGTGGTAGAGCAGATCTTCGCGGTACCTGGTATCGGCGAACAGTTTGTGCAGTCGATAGTCGTGAACGACTACTCCATGATCCTGGGCACGACGATATTCTTCTCCGTATTGTTCATACTCGCCCTGCTCATACAGGACATCATGTACGGCATCATAGACCCCAGAATCCGCATCTCCGGAGCGAAGGAGTAGGACATGGAAACCCGACACCGCGAGCTTGACCCCAGGCTATTCGAATCAGTCGAGATAGACGCGTACGAAGGCGAGCGGATCGCCGGTCCGCCGGTCGGTTTCTGGAAGGACTCGTGGGTACGCCTCAAGAAGAACCGCGGGGCTCTCATAAGCCTCGCCGTCCTCGTCCTCGTCTTCATCGTAGCCTTCGTGATCGGCCCGCTGATCTCTACCCACTCTCCCTACGATCAGAACATGACCCAGCGCTATCTTGGTCCTACAAGCGATTACTGGTTCGGCACGGACAAGTTCGGCCGCGACATGTGGACGAGGGTGTGGGCAGGGGCGAGGGTCTCGCTCTACATAGGTCTTCTGGCAGCCCTTCTGGATATATTCGTAGGCGTGGTGTACGGGGCGGTCTCCGGATATCTGGGTGGCAGAGTAGACGATGTGATGCAGCGCATAATCGAGATCCTCAACGGCATCCCTTCGTTGATCATCGCCATACTTGCGATGATCGTCTTCAACCCAGGGATCATTACCATCTCAATAGCGATAGGTTTGACGGGCTGGACGTTCATGGCGAGGATCGTGCGTGGCAGGATGATACAGCTAAAAGACCAGGAGTTTGCGCTGGCTTCAAGGTCTCTGGGTGCGAGTGGGTTCAGGGTCGTGTGGAAGCATCTGATCCCCAACTCCCTCGGGCTCATCGTGATAAACCTCATGTTCACGATCCCTTCGGCCATCTTCGCCGAGGCTTTCTTGAGCTTTATCGGGCTTGGGATACAGGTTCCCGAGGCGTCTTTGGGCTCCCTGATAAGCGACGGGGCGGGGGAACTCAGGTTCCATCCCTATCTGCTATGGCTGCCTTCCATCGTCTTCTGTTTGCTGATGATCTGCTTCAATTTGCTCGGCGACGGCCTGAGGGACGCACTCGACCCGAAGATGCGCAAGTAGAAAGATGGCCATGAACAACGACAACATCCTAGAGGTCAGGGACCTGCGGATCTCCTTCGGCACCTACGCGGGTGAGGTCCAGGCGGTGCGGGGGGTCTCCTTCGATCTGAGGAGGCGCGAGACCCTGGCTATCGTCGGGGAGTCCGGTAGCGGGAAGAGCGTCACGGCGAAGAGCCTGATGCGCCTCCTGCCTGAGGCGAACACCATCTTCAAAGGCGGAGAAGCCATCTTCGATGGGCGTGATCTCCTGAAGCTCTCGGAGAAGCAGATGCAGCGGGTAAGGGGGCCGAAGATCGCGATGGTCTTCCAGGACCCGATGACCTCGCTCGACCCGACCATGAAGGTGGGAAACCAGATCTCCGAGAGCCTGAGAAAGCACCTCGGCATGTCGCGCGCCAAGGCCAGAGAGCGCTCGGTGGAGCTGCTGAAGCTGGTTGGCATCCCGAACGCGGAGGAGCGCGTAAAGCAGTATCCGCACCAGTTCTCCGGCGGGATGCGCCAGAGGGTTGTCATCGCGATAGCCCTCGCCTGCGAACCGCAGATTCTCATAGCGGATGAGCCGACCACGGCCCTGGACGTCACAATACAGGCCCAGATCCTCGACCTCTTGCGGGAGTTGCAGGAGAAGATCGGGACCTCGGTAATACTTATCACGCACGACCTCGGCGTCGTAGCCAGCGTGGCAGACCGGATCGCCGTGATGTACGCGGGCAAGATAGTGGAGATGGGTACGGTGCGCGAGACGTTCTACGACCCGCAGATGCCGTACACCTGGGGTCTGCTGGCCTCTATCCCACTCCCGACAGCGGACAGGAGCCAGGATCTTATCCCGATACCAGGCTCCCCGCCGGATATGTCCGACCCACCGAAGGGATGTCCCTTCACCGCGAGATGCCCCTATGCTATGCGGGTCTGTCCTACGGAGTTCCCCGAGTACACGACCTTCTCCGCCGAGCACAAAGCGGCCTGCTGGCTGCACCACCCGATGGCCCCCAACGTCGAGCCCCCCGCGCGGGTAGGGGGCACACGGTGACGGAACAGAACGGACACGCGCTGCTCGAGGTCAAGGACCTGAAGAAGCATTTCAGGGTAGGGCGGGAGTCTCTGAAGGCGGTGGATGGGATCTCGCTGGAGATACAGAAGGGCGAGACGCTTGGCCTCGTGGGCGAGTCCGGTTGCGGCAAGACCACGGTGGGGCGAATCCTGGTGCGGCTCTACGAACCTTCTGCTGGCGAGGTGCTCTTCGCTGGTGAGGACGTCCATAGGACCAGGGGCAACGAGGCCAAGACCCTGAACCGCAAGATGCAGATGATCTTTCAGGACCCGCAGGCCTCTTTGAACCCGCGCATGGTCGTAAGCGACATCGTCGCCGAGGGCATAGATATCCACGGTCTGGCAGGGAGCAAGAAGGAGCGACTCGACAGGGTGCACGAGCTTCTTGAGACGGTCGGCCTTAGCAAGGAGCACGCCAACCGCTTCCCGCACGAGTTCTCCGGCGGCCAGCGCCAGAGGATCGGGGTGGCCAGAGCGCTCGCGGTGGAGCCTGAGTTCATCGTCGCGGACGAGCCTGTCTCGGCCCTGGACGTCTCGATACAGGCCCAGGTCATCAACCTGATGAGACGGCTACAGAAGGAGAGGGACCTCACCTACCTCTTCATCTCCCACGACCTCTCGGTAGTCAAGTACATCAGCGACCGCGTCGGGGTGATGTACCTCGGGCAACTTGTCGAGCTCGCGGACAGCGACGAGCTATATGCGAACCCGTTGCACCCGTACACCCAGGCTCTCCTCTCCGCGGTCCCCGTACCCGACCCGGACTACGAGAGCGAGCGCGAGCGGATAGTGATCAAGGGAGACCTGCCCAGCCCGGTGAACCCCCCGAGCGGGTGCCGGTTTCGGACGCGTTGCCCGCAGGCGGTAGAGGCGGCAGCGCACATAGACCCTCCGTGGCGCGAGGCGAAACCGGGACACTGGATCCAGGCGTGCCCCTGTTTTGCTTAGGACCGTCAGAATGTGTGCCAGTGGCAAACGCGCCGGGGTAGCCTCACATCTTCACCACTAGACCGGAGCTCGCAGGCACCCACGGCATGGTGGCCTCAACGCACTGGCTCGCCTCCTCGGCGGGCATGGCCGTGCTCGAGTCGGGGGGCAACGCCTTCGACGCCGCCGTGGCAGCCGGCCTCACCCTTGAGGTGGTGGAGCCCCACCTGAACGGCCCAGGTGGGGAGGTGCCGATCATCCTCCACAGCGCAGACCGGGACGAGACGCTGGTGATAGGCGGCCAGGGGCCCGCGCCGGCCGCGGCGAGCATCGCGCACTTCGACGAGCTGGGACTCGACCTGGTGCCAGGCACGGGGCTGCTTGCGGCCTGCGTTCCAGGCGCGTTCGACGCGTGGATGCTCCTGCTCGGCGAGTTCGGCACACTCCGGCCTTCAGAGGTGATGCGCTACGCTATTCACTACGCCGAGCGCGGTTTCCCGCTCGTACCCCAGATCAGCTCGACGATCCGCGGGGTCGAGCGCCTCTTCCGCGAGGAGTGGACCTCCTCGGCGCACGTCTACCTGCGCGGGGAGGGAGCCCCGGGCACCCTGTTCTCGAACCCGGACCTGGCTCGCACGCTCCGCCGCATCGTCGAAGAGGCCGAATCGAAGAGCGGGGATCGCGAGGAGCAGATACAGGCGGCCCGCGACGCGTTCTACCGCGGGTTCGTCGCCGAGGCCATCGAGGACTACGCGGCCTCGACGCATGTCATGGATACCTCGGGTCGCCGCCACACAGGGTTTCTGAGCGCGGACGACCTCGCGGCTTATGCGGCCGAACTCGAAGAGCCTCTTACGCTGGACTACCACGGCTACACCGTATGCAAGACCGGTCCCTGGGGCCAGGGATCGGTCTTTCTCCAGCAACTGGCGTTGCTCGCGGGGTTCGACCTCGCAGTCATGGGCCACAACACCGCCGACTTCATCCATACCGTGGTCGAGTGCGCCAAGCTCGCCTTCGCCGACAGGGAAGCCTACTACGGCGACCCCAGGTACGTCGACGTCCCCCTGGACGGGCTGCTGGATCCCTCGTACGCCCAGGCGCGCAGGGCACTCGTCGAGGATGAGGCCTCCTACGAGTTACGGTCCGGTACGGTCGACGGT
>CADDZK010000243.1 GCA_902812425.1 Actinomycetota bacterium | reverse complement strand
GTACGGTTCTATTCTTGACCATGGCCTACCTGCTCCTGAGCTATTCTGTGCCGCTTGGTTTCCTTTTCATCGCCTTGTTGGTTCTCGGCGTGCTGATTCTTCGAAAGAATCGTGGGTCGCAGTCAGAGTTAGAGCGACAAGTGTTCGAAGTCGCTAGCCAGTCGAGGGAGATTGCACACAAGGCCTACGAAAAGCACAAGCTGAGAGCAGAATTCGGTCAGTACAAGAAGTTTTTCAGTGAAGCAGAGAGCGGTGCACTCTACTTCCTGGAGTGGTGGAAGCAGTATGCGACAGAGGACCAGCAAGCTGGACGCCATCCTATACCCACTTTCCTTGACGAAGCGGTCGCTCGATCTAGAAGCGGGCACGAAAGGATGCAGGATCTGGAGGCTGAATTCGTGGATCTGCTAGATCGGGAACTTTTTTCGGGGGCCCGAGACGTGTTGACTGGAATCAGGAGTACACAAGAAAAGGGAGTCGTAGAAAGGGAAAAAACCTCGGGTCCATCCGGGTCGGTCTTGATCCCCCTGAATGAAGTGCAACGTCAGTTAGGGGGACTGAAAAGGTGGGATAGGTACAAGGAGGAGTTCGCCCAGTTCGGGATGAACTTGACGAGGATGTTGAATTCACCCGTTATCAACGACGCTATCGATGCCGAGAGAACAAGAGTCCGAAACCAACATGAAGCCGAGATGCGAAGGTTGCAGGCGGAACAGAAGGCGCAAAGAGAGCGGATACGAACTGAGCAAGAACGTCTTCTTCGTTACCCCGACCCAAACAAGACTTTACAGCAAATACATGAGGAAAAGAGGGCCAGGGCCGCAGCAGCAAGGGCCGAGAGGATACAACGTCAGCATGAGAGGAGAGCGAGGCAGCCTACGGTTGGGGATATAGAAAACCTGGCTTGGACAATGTACTTGTTCAACCAGTTTGGTAAGCACAATAGATGGTAAAGGTAGGAGCGGTCTACGTTCTTCAGATCTCGCCGGTGGGCAACCCTACACTCACCGATGATACCTGCGGGCGCGAAGGCAAGTGTTGATATGCACTGTGAGGGAGGCAGCACATAGTCCGCTGCGAACAATGCGGCAGTCCCATACAAGCCGCAGACAGGTTCTGCGGGAGCTGCGGAGCCAGAATCGCTCCTGTTACGCCAGAAGACCCCCAGGGAATACCTCAGCCAGTAGCGGCTGCCCAGGGTGCCGCAACCGATGGCAGCAGTAGGCCCCTCGTCTTAGCGGCGATCCTTGGTGCAGTGACCATGTTGTTGATAGGAGGGGGTACCCTGGCTCTCTTGCGTGTCGGGTCCGTCTCTCCAGATGCCCCTCCCGTTTCCGCATTCGACCTGCCCTTGCAGGCCCTGAAAAACCAAACGAATGCCCCGATAATGCTGCCAGCCGAGTTGCCGGACGAGTTGAAAAACGTTGCCGTGGACGCGGACCTAGAAGGAGACAGTTACGGACTACTCTTTGAGACGACGCCCCCAGATGAACTGATCGAATCCTTCGTGCACTACAGAACGGTTGGCACTTTTACAGCAGTGCCCGAATCGGAGACCGGAACCGCCAAATATTTCAGAGCGAGTTCCCTGGAAAACGTGCGGCTTCCAGACGGTACTGAGGCGAAGCTTCGCCATATGGAACCCGTGGGAGTGAGCAACTATGGTCCTTACTGGGAAGGTAGATTCGATAAGAACGGATACGCTTACACCCTCACGATCTACTTGGACCAGAACGGGAAGAGTATCTCGGAGCAAGTCCTATCGAGCATGGTTTCGGTCGAGCGATGAACGACAGGATTCGTCGAGGGTGAAGGGCATTGAGCGTCCGATCGGAAGAACGTAACCATGCCCGATGAGAGTGCTCCCGCATACTGTGGCCAGTGCGGCAGTCCTGTGCAAATGGGTGACAGGTTCTGTGGTACATGCGGGGCCGCGATCCTCGTCCCTGCACCACAGGCTGAGCAGATAATCCCACAGCCGGTCGCAGCGGCTCAGGGTTCGACGACTAGCAGTAGGAAGACCCTCCTTATAGCAGGTGTACTGGGTGCTTTGGCGGTACTCCTGGTGGGCGGTGGTGCCTTAGCCCTCGTTGGTCTTTCCGGCAACGGTCTGCTCGGAACGTCTGAGCGAGAGCCAGCTGGATCAGGTGATTCTAAGGGTAAGATGGCTGGTCCCAAACCAGACACTGTTCAATTACCAACACCTTCTCAAGAGTCCACGTATCAAGGACCCGGAAACTCCAGTATTTCCGTTGATCCGGAGGCTACGACCGGCAAGCCTACCGTGTCCGCTTCGCCCGAAGCCACCATGTCCCCTACCACTCAATCGGCTCCTCCCGGGTCTGGCCAGAACGGCACCGCTTCCCCTGGCCTGGAAGCCGAGGCAGAGCAGGCGGCAAGGAATTACTACGACGCTGCCGAGAACGGGGACTGGAAGTACACCTACAGGCACCTCTATTATCTAGACAAAGGGAGGTACACCTTTGATGAGTGGGTGACGGCTAACGAGGGTGCCGGTACCGCCTCTAGCACTTTCCAGATCGATTCGGTACATGCGGTTGATACCGATCTTGGTGCACCGGCCGTCGAGGTAGGTCTAACCATCTATACTGCCAATGGTGGCACGGTAACCAGAATCACCCGCTTTTACTTGATCGACGGTTTGTGGGAGCATGTGCTCACGGACGAGGAGAGGGCACTTTTCGATAAGTATGTGTAGATGAAGTCGAGTTTCTGAGGTCCTTAGCGATTCTTAGGGCCTTCTAGGATGACTCATTCATAATGGGGGACACCCACTTCGTTTGGGATAACGGCTGGTGGAGGTACCACCTTACGGAAGAAGAAATCCAGATATTTAGACCAGACCTCTCCTACGAGCAGTTCGTGGAAGCCCAACAGTAGCCGAGTGAGAATGGGCCACATGAATTCCAGCCTTGAAGCCTTTATTTCGTCCTCTAAGCTCTAGGAGACCATATCTTCCCTAATGTCCTCAATCAAGCCCTTAGCAGGGCTCCTGGGCACATTAGACGCAGCGTTAATGCGCTATCTTCGCAAACACTGAGGCCGATCCTTTATCTTCACGGCAGCTACGTATCGCGGTACGCGATGCTGGTTTTAGTTGGGAGGCAGTAGGTGATCTGATCAGAAGAGACTGCGCTGGATTCGTTCCTCTGTGAGCCTTGTGTAGTCTCTGGGGTACTTCCTCTTCAACGACCGGAACCTGAAGGCGCAGCCCATTGAGCGGACTCCACTATTGACGTAGTAGCGTAGCATCTGAGGGGCTGGGTCCATTCCGGCAACCTCTTGCAGCAGGTTCTTATAAAGACTTCGATGTGTGTGCTCCATAGCGCGAATAATACTTGCGATACCTCAGGATTCCAGAACGAGCCGTCCAGCAGAGGACCCTCACGACATGAGTAAGGTCTATCTCACTACTCCTTTCTCTCACCGAACACTTTCTGGAAGGCGTTCAGCAGTGTCGGTGCCGCTTCTGCTCCTCGTCCGCCAGTCCCTCTCTTTGCGGGGGTAAAGGCTTCCTTTACGACACTGAAGACCTCACCTGAGTCCTCGTCAGCGGCGCGACGACAGAACGAATCGTACTTGTGGGCTTGCTGGGATGACCGATAGCTGAGATCCAGGCAGTCTCTGCAGGCGAAATATCGTTCTTCTGGAATTCTGTGGAGCTTCCCAACCCTACGAGCGCACCCCTGGCGTGGGCAGCTAAACCACCAGCGCACCCCGCCGAAGTGAGGTCGGGTGGTCTGTAGACGTACCATGTCCTTGATCCGGTACTCAAAGCCCCATCTATTTGGAATGGGGTAAGAAAGCGTAAGCAGCGGAGTATCATCTTCGCCATGCTCTACAACGCACCGTACTGGGGACACCTTCTTGCATGTAGACGGTTTCACAGGCTGGACAGCACCTGAGCCGGAGCCGGTGTTCTTAAGGTCCACTACTCGCGTTACATCAGAGATACATATCGCAAAGGTCTCTTCCACCGTTCTTCGCTTACGGTGGAGTTCCCATCGTGTGCTGCCTGTGCCACCCACCTATGGACCCTCCTGGATTTTCCTAAATAGATAGAGCCGATCGCACTTATCGTGCCTTCCATCTACTAGATGACCCACGAGGTCTTTGCCACATTATGGAATGTCGGCCTCAAGGTCATCGATGCGACCCTCCAAGTCGGATACCTGGTCTTCAAGCTTTTCGACGTGCCTGACGACCTGCTCGTGCTCATCCCGTAGCTCCCTTAACTGTCGCTCGAGATCCCAAAAATACCATTCATCTGCCTTCTGGTTAAGCGCTTCTTCAAGGTGCCTTACTCTCTCGCCGATCTGTTGTATATGTTTCTGTGATTCGTACACCAGTTTCCTCTCTTCTTTTGGGCGTCGCGAGGGGTGCAAACGAGCCTTCATGACTGTAGAGAGTATAACACATACTACAGATAATGTTATGCAAGCTACTAGATAAATTATCGATTGACGGCGCTGTGGTGATAGAACGCAAACTTGTCACGTAGTTTAGACGCGGGACTGAGGGCTAATGATCATGACGCTAGCCGTATGATCGTATTCTCGGCCACCGCGTTTTTCAGAACGTTCCTGGTTTGCATCGTCATGGCCGTCACCACCGTCATGTTTCCCTTACTCAAAGGTTACCTAAAGGTTCGTGCGTGACGGTCACTGTGCTGGAATCTCTGGAGATGTCACTTTATCGTCACGGTGGTTGTCATCAAGAGAAAGGCTAATGTAAGCCACGCCCCCGTCGGCACGAGAGTCGTGACGCTAATGACGCTCGATTGCGGCCTTATTCTACGTGCGAGTGGCGAGTGATCCCCCATCGAAAGAGGGCTATCTCTATAGAGTGCTGGTTCGGGCCGAGAATGCAATTCGCCACTGCTATCCTCGGCAACTCGCACAGAGATGTTGCCGGTTGCCACTGACAAAAGTTCTGTCCACCACGCCCCATACAGTGTGAAGCTCCTGACAGCGACAGATCGGAAGGCGATAGATATGTCCGACCAGCCCCCCATTGGCACACCTAACGTGAACGTTCCGCCCCCGCCTCCCCGGAGCGGCCGCTCGTGGACGCGGTGGGTCCTCATAGGCGGCGGTGGATGCCTGATGCTCGTTGTGCTGATGCTACTCGGATTCGCGGGTTGCCTGGCTGCCTTCAGCGGCGGCGTAGATGAGGCCTCAAACGATTCAAAGAGCGCCCCGAAGGCCAAAATCGGGGAGCCGCTTCGGGTGGGCGACGTCACCTGGGTCGTCGAGGACGCCAAGATGGTCACAGAGCTGACCTCCACTTACGACAAGCCCATACACGGCAATTTCGTAGTCGTCAACTTCACGTTCACCAACGAAGGCAAGGAAGCGACCACCCTGGACACCGCCTCGATGACGTTGATCGACAGCGAGGGGCGCAAGAGCGAGGCCGACCCTGACAAGTTCGGATACATACCGGACGACCGCAATATCTTCCTCGAGAACGTCAACCCCGGTGTGACGGAAGAAGGACAGGCGATCTTCACCGTGGCACCTAGCTCGACGGGCTTCAAGCTGGAGTTGGGTGATGCGGATCTCCTAAGTGACGAGCACGGAATCGTGCCCCTGGGCATCTGAGAGCGGGCAGCACGTACGTATGCCGCACCGCATGGCCGTTGGGGTGGTGCCGGATGAGATTCATGACTGAAGAGGTCAGTAAGTAAAGGAGTAGGCGGTGGACAGGACGCTGGCAAAGACGTTAGAGAGCCTAGTGATCGAAGAGCCCGTATCGCACGATTCACTTCACCTATTCCCCCTCCTTGGGGGTTCATCTAGTGAGGAGGATCTCTCGCTCCTAGAGGACGCTCTACGGGCAAAGACGCTTCTCATAGAGGAGATGAACGAGGACGGCAGCGTACCGGAACTAAGGCTCGTCAACGGGGGAGGCTCGCCGGTCTTGATCCTTGAGGGTGAGGAGCTTATCGGGGCTAAACAGAACCGCGTGGTGAACTCCAGCGTTCTCGTGGCCGCAGGCTCTGAGATCGTCCTGCCTGTGTCGTGCGTGGAGCGTGGGCGGTGGAGCTACCGCTCGCGGGCGTTCTCCTCTGGATCCGGCAGCCCGCACCTCGCACTCAGGCGTCTCAAGTCTAGGTCTGTGCACGACTCCTTGAGACGCGGCGGGGGCCACAGGAGCGACCAGGACGCCGATTGGAAGGAAGTAGATCGCAAGGCCCGCATGCACAGCGCACCATCGCCCACCCACGCGTTGCAGGACTCGCGGTCACGACTCTCCGAGGAGCTCGGTGTGTTCGAGAGACTCGCGGATGAGCTACCA
>CADDZK010000242.1 GCA_902812425.1 Actinomycetota bacterium | reverse complement strand
CCTCCGGTGTCCGCACAAGGCGCGGCACGACCTCATCAGCCGCGAATCGCAGGGAACTCTCCACGCCAGCATCCGCGACCTCGAGGACTTCTTCGCAGACCGTACCCGCGGCCTCGGCGTCCCAGCCGCGTTCCTCCAGCGCGAGGAGCAGGGCCTGCGCGGCATCCTCCAGCCTGTCGAGGAGGTCGGAGGCTGTGGCGATGGCCGCGGGGAAGTACTCGGCGAGCCTCCGTGGTGCTTCTGCGCGCAGGCCGCCGTTCTCAGCGAGGGACCTCTCGTCGAGGCCGTAGGCGACGCCTACGGCGCGGCGCAGACCTGGTACCTCGCCCGCGCCGAGGCGCAGGATCGAGGCGACGAGGTGGCGCAAGGGTTCGCCCTCTGGTGTCTCGCCGAGGACGTGGAGGCCGCCGCGGATGGGGAGGTCTTTGATCTCACACAGGTATCCGTCCACGTGGGTCAGGAAGTCGCCGAACTCCTCGGGCTGCTCCTCGACGCCGAGGTCGCGGTGAAGCTCCGCCTCTCGCAACGTCTCCCAGATACGAACCCGGATCACAGGCAACTTCGAAGGGTCGAGCGTCTCGACCTGGTAGTACTCGTCGAGTAGTTGTTCGAGCTTCGCAAGGTCGTCATAGGTCTCGGCGCGGGTCATCGGAGGGATCAGGTGGTCCACGACGGTCGCGTGCGCCCTCCTTTTGGCCTGCGTCCCCTCGCCGGGATCGTTGACGACGAAGGGATAGAAGAGCGGCACGTCCCCCAGTACAGCATCC
Source organism: Actinomycetota bacterium (assembly GCA_902812425.1). Lineage (GTDB taxonomy): Bacteria > Actinomycetota > Rubrobacteria > Rubrobacterales > Rubrobacteraceae > Rubrobacter_D. The sequence goes on along the minus strand of CADDZK010000242.1, from coordinate 5,621 downwards.
GGCGCACATGAAGGCGAGAGGCCGAGAGACTTGCCAGGCAGCCACTCAAGGGTGCCATGCTTGCCGAGGTGGACTATGGCGTGGGCGCCGAACTCCTCGATCATCCACCAGTAGGCTGCGAGGTAGTGGTGCGTAGGCGGGAGATCGGGGTCGTGGTAGATCGCGATGGGGTTCTCCCCGAACCCCCGCGGCGGCTGAATGCCTACGAAGACGTTCCCGAAAGAGAGCCCCGCCACCACGAAGTCCCCATCATCCACATACAGATCCCCCGGCGGCGGTCCCCAGTGCTCCTCGACCTCGCTCCGCAGGCTTTCGGGGAGCCGGCCGAACCACTCCGCGTAGCGCTTTGTATCCAGGCGTCCTGCAGCGTCCCTGAGCTGATCCCCTGTCAGGAACTCCAGGTCGTGTCCTCCGGTGGCGATGAGCGAGTGGATAAGCTCGTCCCCGTCATCGGGCGCACCTTCTACCGCGTAGCCACTTTTACGCATCGCGCCGAGCAACCCGATGGCGCTCGCCGGGGTATCCAGCCCGACGGCGTTGCCGACCCGCGAGTGCTTGGTCGGGTAGTTGGAGAGCAGGACGGCGACCTTTTTCTGCGGGTTCGGAACGCGCCCGAGCCTGGCGAAGCGCGCCGCAAGCCCTGCGAGGCGGGCGGTGCGCTCTGGTTCCGCTCTGTAGAGGGTGAGCGGTGCGCCGACGGGCGAGCCCTCACCGAGCCTCTCCTTGAAGGAGAAGGGAACCCCGATGATACGGCCGTCGAACTCGGGGATCGCTACCTGCCAGGCTGTATCGAGCGGGGAGAGCCCGGCGTCCGAGGCGAGCCAGGCCTCGCGCGTCGAGGTCGTACAGATGCCCTGGATCACGGGTACGCCAAGCTCTTCGAGGGCCGGGACCTCCCATTCGAGCCACTCCTCGGGAGCGCCGGATCTACGGGCGTCCGCGGCGTTGGACCCTCCACCAGCGAGGACGGTAGTGATGAGGCAATCTACTCTATTCTTTAGCATCTCCAGAGCCGGTACCGCTCCGTCCGTGCCGACGCGCAGCGAGTAGCAGTAGACCGGCAGGGCGTTGACGCCGGCCACCTCCAGCGCTCCGAGGAGCGTATCCACGAACGCTGTGTTCCCACCCATCCAGTGCGCGCGGTAGAAGATCACACCCACCGTCGGACGCGCCGGATCGTGCATGGAGAGAAGGTCCTCGACCGACGAGCCCTCGGGCAAGCGCGGATGGTAGACGCCGATCTCAGGCAACTGAGACGCGGGCTCGAAGCCGTAGCCTCCCATAAGAACGGTGTCCGCGACGAAGCGGAGCAGGTTCTCGGCGTTGCCGACGCCGCCGTGACGCAGGTACTCGAACGCCTCGAGCACAGTCCCCGAAGGCACGCTTGAGAGCGCGACCAGCTCAGCGTCCGGCTCGGCCTCCCCACCGAAGGCGAGGAGGGGTATTCTCAACTGCGCGCATCTGCGCCGCAACTCTTCCAGCCCCTCGGGCCACGCCCTCCGCCCGCCGAGCAGCCGCACCAGCACAGCCCGCGTCCCGGGCAGCTCGCGCTCGAAGAATACCCCGGGGTCCTCCAGCGTAACGGGGTTGGCGCACCGGAGCCTCGGGAAACCCTCGGGCAGACGTTCGGAGGCCCTCGCGGCGGCCAGGATCTCGGTGTCCGCGGTGGTGAGCAGCAGAATCCGGTCGACTTCTGCTGCGCCGTCAGCCCTCAGCCCGTTAGCCATCAGCTTGCGCTCCGTCGCCAGGTGTCGTCAACGCGAGCGGGGTGGAAGAGAGAACGTCGTCGTCTCGATGCATCTCGTCCGGGGCTCGCTGATCGCTGACCGCTGAAAGCTGAGAGCTGATGACTGGCAGTCCCTTGGGCGGTCCGCCGTCTAGCATTCGCATGAGCGCCTCGCGGTCAACGTGATCCGCCACCAGATCTCCGAGCTTCTCCAGTTGCGCCTCGCGGGCCGAAGCGAAGGACTCTTCACCCGGCCTCCAGTCCAGGCCGCGCTCTTCAGCCACCCATTGCAACAGGGCGCGTCTGAAGCCGTCCGACTCGAGGACGCCGTGCCAGGTCGTACCGAGCGTCGTCCCCCTCACGCAGCCTTCCGTATCGTCGCCGGCCTCGAAGAGGGGCTCGCCGCCGCAGCGGCGGACTATTCCGTGGTGGATCTCATATCCGGATACCGAGGTATCCGCGAAACCGGGAGCCCGCCCTTCGGGACGCGCGAGCACCTTCTCCTCCTCGAAGAACGTCTCGACGGGCAGGAGCCCGAGCCCGAGTATCTCTGCCTCGGCGCTCTCCACGCCGTCGATGATGCGCCCGCCGAGCATCTGGTAGCCGCCGCAGATGCCAAGGGTTGGCAGCCCGAGATCTGCCCTTTCGGCGAAGGCGCGCTCGAGGCCGCTGGTACGGATCAGTCTCAGGTCATCTACCGTCGCCTTCGTGCCAGGGAGGACGGCGAGGTCTGAGGTCAGGATCTCCTCCGGCGACTGCGTGAAGCACACCGAGACGCCGGGCTCGTGCGAGAGGGCGTCGAAGTCGGTGAAGTTGCTGATGCGACCGAGGCGCGCGACGGCTACACTGAGCACGTCGCGGCCGAGCGGAGGCTTCACGGGGCGCGGGGCGTCGAGGCCCAGCGAGTCCTCCCCGTCGAGGCCGAGACCGGGGATCCAGGGCAGCGTCCCGAGGAAAGGTCGTCCCGTGAGGGAGGTCATCTTGTCAAGGCCTGGTGCCAGAACCGCCACCTCTCCCCTGAACTTGTTGACGAGGAAGCCAGAGATCAGCGATTGGTCTTCGGGCGAGAGGAGCGCGAGCGTCCCGTAGAGGCTCGCGAAGAGGCCGCCGCGGTCGATGTCCCCGACGAGGAGGACGGGCAGGCCGGCGGCGCGGGCGAGGCCCATGTTGGCGAGGTCGTTCTCACGCAGGTTGATCTCCGCCGGGCTTCCAGCCCCCTCGCAGATAACGACGTCGAAACGCCGCCGCAGGTCTTCGAGCGCATCGAGGACCACGGGCATAAGCCTCTTCTTCATCCCCCCGTAGCTCTTGGCGCTCGCCGTCGCCCAGGGCTTGCCGCGCACGACGACCTGCGTGGTCCTCTCGGCAGAAGGTTTCAGAAGCACAGGGTTCATGGCGGCCTCGGGCTCCACTTTCGCGGCGGCTGCCTGGGCGGCCTGGGCGCGACCGATCTCAGCCCCCTCCCGCGTCACGAACGAGTTGAGCGCCATGTTCTGGGCCTTGAACGGCGCGACTCTGACGCCTTCGCGCGCGAGCCAGCGGCAGATGCCTGCAACGACGACGCTCTTCCCGGCGTCGGAGTGGGTCCCCGCGACGAGCAGAGCGCCGCTCAAGCCGCCACGCCCTTCCGATTCGCCCGCTCGCACAACAGGCCGAAGAGCAGCCCGAGCCCGGCCCAGAAGACTACCTGGGTACCGAAAGACGAGAGCCTGAAAGCCCACAGCAGCCCCGAAGGGAACCCGTGAGTCGATGGCGCGGCCGGTAGAACCAGGAACAGCACACTCACAGCGACGACCAGGCCCGCCCCGACCAAAAGGCGGCGCCTCAAAGCATCCATCCCGCGCGACTTCAGCGCTCTGGCGGCGAGCCAAGCGAGGAATACGGCGAGGAGCGAGAGGGCGACGAGCGTGAAATAGGTTGCGGTGCGCTCCCTTATCGTGGCGGGATCCCCGACCGACGGCGGGTTGGCGGGGTATTTGAGGAAGGGGATCAGAAACGCCCCTGCGAAGACGGCGCCGGCGAGAGAGACGCTGCGCTTGAAGTCGCTGTCTGCGGCCAGCCGTTCGCGGAAGACGGAGTAGGAGATCCCGAACACCCCCCCGACCGTCACCCCGAAGAGGCCCGTGGCGAAGAAGAGTCCGGCCTTCTGGGTGGAGCGGGAGAAGACCTCCTCGTGGTGGGCGCCCGAGGACGCCTCTTCGAGGGCTATCGCCCGGTCCAGGGTAGGCTCTCCGACGAAGAAGGCGAAGAGGCCGGCGAGCAGACCGGCGAGCAGACCGGCGGCCATGCCGCGGCGCAGGTAGGCCGAGACCACGGGCGTGGCGCTAGTGGCAGGGAACGCCGAGCAGGTGTCGCCCGTCGTGGGCGAACTCGTGCAGGTAGTCGAAGGGGCCTGCCGCGCGCCCGAGGAGCGGCACCAGAAGGTCTCCGCTGGCCGAGAGGAGTATGAGCAGCGCGAGGAGCAACAGGGCGAGGACCAGCCAGCTCCACAACGGCAGGGTGGACGGGTGCCTCAGTCCGAGGATCTTCTCCATAGATGCCTCCTTCTCGGGGTCCTCGCCCCGGTTTGGGGTCACGGGCGAAAGGCCAGTCTCCTGACTCCCGGCTCCTCGCTCCCCCGGCCTTCCCGCTGCTCCTGCGGTGGCTCCTTCGGGTTCGCTCCCCGGTTACAGTGGCGGGACCGTGCCGGACTCGCACCGGCTTCCTGTGCCCCTTCGCCTCCTGGTTGCCTCATGGCAGCATAGCCGTGCCGCCCGCACGCGTCAACCGCTGCGCGCGGCGTGGTATAACCCCTCCGGCGTATGCAAAGCGTTATGGACTTTATCCGATCCATCCCAAACTCCCCCCAGGACGTGCTGGGTTTCGTGACGAGCCTGCTGGTAGCCCACGGCTATCTCGTCATACTCTTCGGGGCGGCCCTGGATAACTTCGGCCTCCCCTCCTCCGGGGACATCGTTCTTCTGGCCGGCGGTTTGTTCGCGAACGGCGGGCAGCTCGCGCTCCCGCTGGTGATGCTTAGCGGCTTCGCCGGGGCCCTCATCTCGGACAACTCCGTGTACTGGATCGGGCGCATCGGCGGGCGGCCCCTGATCTACCGCATCCACAAGATGCGCTTTCTCAGCTTCCTCATCAACGAGAGGAACCTCGCCAGGGTGGAACGCTACTTCGAGGCGCACGGCGGGAAGACCGTCTTCGTCGGGCGATTCGGACCGGGCCTGCGCAGCATGACCCCGCTCTTCGCCGGGGTTACCAGGATGAAGTACTACAGGTTTCTCCCCTACAACGTAGCCGCGGGGATCGTATGGGCCGTCGCCTACTCGCTGGTCGGCTACGTCTTCGGCCAGTACTGGGACGAGCTGCTCACCGTCGCGAGGTCCCTGGGCTACGGCGTCGTCTTCCTCGTCGCCCTTGCGCTGCTCGCCTACCTTCTCAGGCGACGCTGGCTCAGGGGGAACAGGTCACGGTAGACCCGCGTCGAGCGGTACCCACGCCACCTTCGTGACCGGAGGATCTCGGCCAGGTACGGCGTTGCGCATTGCCGTTCAAGGGAGGAGTACGCCCGGCATGGCAAAGATCACCTATTTGGGTGATTCCCGAGAGCTTCGAATCTGCGAAAATGCGCTGATAGAGTCTTTTTCCGGTCTTCGTCGAGGTAGGTCGAAAACAGCGATGATGCCGCCAGACAATCCCGAAGCGCGCGGACGGGAAGGAGAGCCCCTGCCCCGGAACGGGGAGACGGCCACGCAGGTCGCAGACATCCTCGAGAGCATCAGCGACGCCTTCTTCGCCGTCGATAGGGAGTGGCATTTCACCTACGTCAACAAAAAGGCGGAGGAGCTCTGGGGCCGCTCAAGGGAGGAGCTGCTCGGCAAGAGCATCTGGGATGAGTTCCCCG
>CADDZK010000241.1 GCA_902812425.1 Actinomycetota bacterium | reverse complement strand
GTCTTCTCGGAACTTCGCCCTGACCGAGTACTAGGAAATACACCGTTAATTTTTCCTTGATATTTGTCCTACCAAATTTGCAATTTGTCTTCGAATACGTGCCGGTTTGTAACGCATAAGTCGGGTATTCGCTCAACGTCGTGGAGGAGGTCTTCTAAGAAGTTCGCTACAAGCTAGCAACACTCTAGCAACACCAAAGATACGCCATCTGGCAGAGGTGTAACACTACAAGACCTTGCTAGGGTGTTTGGCTGTAAAGGTGGCAGAGGCTTAGATCCACTTCCCGAAGAGAAGGTGGGTACTAAAGGGAGGTGGGGAGCCAGTGGTGCAACCGGCTGCCGCACTACCTAAAAGGAGGTTGCGCTTATGATGAGGCGCATCATCTTGATGGTTACTCTGGCGCTGGTCATGGCGGCGATGTTGGCGCTTATGGCGATGCCAGCCTTAGCAGCTATCCATCCCTTGGCGAGAATGGAGTGTGCCCAAGACAGCTCGCAATCTTCGGTGGTAGCAACCCAGGACCCGCCAGGTCTGGTCTCTGAGAGCCATCCGCAGAACATCGCGCAGCCGATCTTCTCGGTAGGGGGAAACGATACGGCAGCGAGTCACGCTTTCAAGGACGATGTCTGCCCAGCACCGCAGAAGTAGCTAACGTCCTCCTCCTAGGAGGAGGCTATGCGGAGGCTATGCAGAAGGGATCGGGGTTTTAGAGCCCTGGTCCCTTCTCTCCCTCTCGTGTTTATTCACTTTAATGCGTGGAAGGGGTCTTCTCCGAAATACTCGTGCAGGGATTGGTATAAAGCTGCTGCTTAGCGTCGCAGGCGAGTATCTTTCGGACGCCAGGTGCCGTACTAACGACTACAAGATTTAGGTGCGCAGAATAAAGCTGCGCTCTTGTGGATGACGCTAACCCCTTAGCACCCGTTCGAACGCACTTCCCTATCGCTGCTGCCATCTAATAAAGCATGGAAGACCAGCGTTGGACATTTAGTAGTTCGCAATTGGTACGTCGCGACCAAGAGGATAAGCGCGCTCGTCGAGGCTACGAGCGTGAGGCCCGTCGGGGAGGAGCGGGGTTGGATCGGCCAGGTACACCGTCGTACCGATACGGCGCTCGGCTATGGTCTCAGGCCGCGTGAGGCCGCCGTAGTGCGAGGAATGGTCCTCGGGGACCGCTCGCTCATGCCCGAGGAGCTGGAGGTGGCCTTCCAGCGCAGTGGGGTAACTCACGTGCTGGCGATCTCGGGCCAGCACGTTGCGATACTAGCGGTCGTGATCTACTTCGCCCTGCGATTCTTCGCCATCCCTGCCGGAGTACGCGCGGGCATTACGATGGGTTTGATCTGGCTCTATATACTAATCGCGGGCGCCCCGCCGTCGGCCATTCGGGCTGGCGTCGTGGCGACCTTCGTGCTCGCGGCGCCGCTCTTCGGGCGCCAAGTCTCGGCATTGCACTTCATGACCACGATGCTAGCTATCGTCCTGGCATACAATCCCGAGCTCGTCTACAGCACCGGCTTCCAGCTCTCCGTGGCAGCCGTCTTCGGCATCCAGCTCCTGACGAAGCCCCTGAGGTCTCTCGTCGAGCGTACCTTACTCAGGCCTCTCGCCAGGCCGCCGGAGCAACTCTCGAATCTGATCTCCATCTCCCTCGCAGCCCAGATAGCGACTTCGCCGATAGTCGCCGCCACCTTCGACCAGGTCTCCGTCGTCGGGGTGCTCACGAACCTGGTAGCGGTGCCGCTCTCTGGTCCGATCCTGATCCTCGGTCTTCTCGGCTCACTTGTAGGCAACCTCACGCCCTTCCTCGCCTACCCGCTCAACGCCTGCAACGGCTTCCTGGTCACGATCCTGATACGCGTCGCGCAAGCATCCTCCTCGCTCCCGTTCGCCTCCATAACGACGCCTGGCGTGACACCGCTCCTCGTCGGGCTCTTCTACGCCGGATGTGTCCCACCGATAGTCGCCGGGCGCGTCTTCCCAAAGGAGCACAGGCCTCTGTGGGCAGCACTTCTTTTGCTTTGGACGGTGATCTGGCTGGTACTCGTAGGTGCGGGGAGCGTTTAGAATACCTCTGTGGCGGTCTACCTGTTGCTTGGAGACGACGAGGAGCGCAAGGCGCGCGGCGTAGAGAAGCTGCGCGCCGGCAGGACGGTCGAGGGTTTCGATGCTTCAGCGACGAGTCCCGAGACGGTCGTCTCGGCGTGCAACTCGTTCTCGCTGTTCGGCGACGGACCTTTCGTGGTCTTGAGGAACCTCGACGCCTGGAACGCCGCCCAGAAGGCCGTGGTGGTGGACTATCTCCAGGACCCTTCACCGGGGGCTGATCTGATCCTCATCGGCAAGAAGCTCGGCTCGCGCGAGAGGCTGCTCTCGGCGATCAAGAAGTCTGGGGAGGTACATAACTTCGAGCAACCTACGGGCAAGGCCCTCGTCAGATGGGTAGTCGGGCACGCGAAGAAGTTGGGCCTGGATCTCCCGGAGGACGTGGCGGAGGACCTGACGACGCGCTGCTCGGGCGACAAAATGCGCCTGATGCAGGAGACGGAGAAGCTCGCGCTCTACGTCGGTGATGACACAGCGACCCACGACGACGTGGCCGCCCTCGCTCCCCCTGACGTCCAGTCCAACATCTTTGCCTTCGTCGATTCATTGGCCGCGGGGGAGCGGGACCGGGCGCTAAGACTGCTCGAAGATCTCATCAGTACCGGCGAGCCCGCGCTCCGGCTCACGTTCATGATCCGTCGCCAGTTCCAGCTCGTGGCACGCGCCCGCGCCCTCCTCGAACGCGGCACCCCCCAGAAGGAGATAGCGAGCCAGCTCAAAGTGCCGCCTTTCGTGGCACGAAAGCTAGAGGAACAGGGCCGCAAGATGGATGAGAAAGACCTGGAACACGCGCTGGCTCTGATCCAGACCCTCGAGAGCGGCCTGAAGGGTGGGAACGATCTCTCAGACGAGCTCCAGGTCGAGATGGCCGTGCTCAAACTCTCCGATGCACCCCGGTAACCTCAAGGGCTAGAAGATCTAGCCTGACGCGGCGTCCCTCCAGGGTGCCGCGAGTACCTGATGGCAGGGACAATCCCTGCCTGTTAGTTTTTACTCGCTCCGGTCGGCGGCGAGCGCCTTGTCGAGGCGGCTGACCTTGCGGGCGGCCTTGTTGGGGTGGATCACGCCTTTGGTCGCTGCCTTGTTGTAAGCCCTCTGGGACTCGTCCCGGATCTCGCGGGCTCTCTCTTCGTCCCCAGAATCGACGGCCCTGTAGAAGCTCTTCGAGAGGTTGCGAAGGTGGGTACGGACGCTCTTGTTGTGGGCGCCACGCTTGACGCTCTGCTTGTCGCGTTTGGATGGTGCGGGCACGCTGGCTCCTCCGATTTGATACTCGACTAACCGAGAGAATGTAACACAGGTAGAGCAAAGGGGCAATCATGGTAAAATCTGCCGGTGAAAAACATCGAGCGCACCCGCAATTTCTGCATAATAGCGCATATAGATCACGGCAAGAGTACCCTCGCAGACAGGCTCCTCGACGTAACCGAGGCCGTCCCAGAGCGCGAGCGGATGGACCAGATCCTCGACACCATGGAGCTGGAGCGGGAGCGTGGAATCACGATCAAAGCCCAGGCCGTGCGCGTCCTGTACAAGCGAGACGACGGTGAGTGGAACCTGAACCTTATAGATACCCCGGGCCACGTGGACTTCGCCTACGAGGTCTCGCGCGCCATCGCAGCCTGCGAAGGAGCGCTCCTCATCGTGGATGCGAGCCAGGGCATACAGGCCCAGACGCTCGCCAACCTCTACCTCGCGATGGAACACGACCTGGAGATCATCCCCGTCCTGAACAAGATAGATCTTCCGATAGCGGACGTTCCCGTCGTCACAGAGGAGCTCGTAGAACTCCTCGGCGTGGAAGAAGATGAGATCCTGAAGATCTCAGCGAAGACGGGCGAGGGTGTCGTCGGCGTTCTCGACGCCATCGTCGACCGCGTCCCCGCGCCGCAGACCGAGCGCGAGGAGACCAGGGCCCTGATCTTCGACTCCCACTACGACCCCTACCGCGGCGTCATCTCGCTCGCCCGCCTCTTCGACGGGGAGCTGAAGAAGGGCGACAGGGTCCGTGCGATGGGGAGCGCCGAGCAGTTCGAGCTCCTCGAGGTCGGCTGCTATTCTCCGAAGCCGACGGCCCTTTCGGTTCTAGGGACTGGCGAGGTTGGGTACGTGATCGCTGGCCTCAAGGATATCGAGGCCCTGCGCGTCGGCGACACGGTGACGCGGGCGAACGATCCTGCTTCCGAGCCTCTGCCGGGCTACGCGAAGGCCCTGCCTACGGTCTTCTCCGGCCTCTATCCGACGGAGGGCGACGACTTCGAGCGGCTGCGTGACGCCCTCTCAAAGCTGCAGCTCAACGACGCCTCGCTCTTCTTCGAGCCTGAGAACAGCAGGATGGGCTTCGGGTTCAGGTGCGGCTTCCTGGGACTTCTTCACATGGAGATCATCCAGGAGAGGTTGGAGCGGGAGTTCGACCTCGACCTCATCGCTTCCTCCCCTAGCGTGAAGTACGAGGTCGTGGTCGACGGCGCGGTCGTCGAGGTCACGAACCCGAGCGAGCTGCCCGAGATCTTCGACGAGATCAGGGAGCCAATCGTGCGCGCGACGGTGATCTGCCCGAGGGAGTACGTCGGGGCCGTGATGGGCCTCTGCCACGAGAAGCGCGGCGTCTCCATCGGGATGGAGTACATCTCGACGCGCCGCGTACAGCTGACCTACGACCTGCCGCTCGCCGAGATTATCACCGACTTCTTCGACGCACTGAAGAGTCGCACGAAGGGCTACGCCTCCTACGACTACGAGCCTATAGGCTACGAGCCGGCCGACCTGGTGAAGGTCGAGGTACTCGTCTCGGGCGACTCGGTGGACGCGCTCTCGATCATCGTCCACCGCGACAAGGCCTACCACCGCGGCAGGGCTCTCGTCGAGAAGCTGAAGGAGCTGATCCCTCGCCAGCAGTTCGAGGTGCCCGTGCAGGCCACGATGGGCAAGCGTGTGATCGCGCGCGAGACCGTCCGCGCTTACCGCAAGGATGTCACGGCAAAATGCTACGGTGGCGACATAACCCGCAAGCGCAAGCTGCTGGAGCAGCAGAAGAAGGGCAAGCGTCGCATGAAGCAGGTCGGTAGCGTGGAGATCCCGCAGGAAGCCTTCCTCGCCGCCCTTCGCATCTGAGCTACATATGCCTTGCAATAGAATCTAACTACTGGGCTTGCATTCGGTCCGTCCCATGTTGCGAGTCCTGTAAGCGGACCGCCAGGGGGAAGATTCGCGGCACAAAGGTGGGCTTCCACGCTGCTTCGCGAGGTTAGCCTTTGTAAGTACCGACGTAAGAGACAAGGAAAGCCACGCAGGCGAGGAGAAAGAATACCCCACCGAGCAGACCGACTATGTCCCCGTTCCGAATGCTGGACAACATAAAGAACAGCGCGGAGATGACGAATAGGACCCATCCCCAGAGGTCGTATCTCCTGACTTTCGGTGGGCTGTTGTCGGGCACGTGAACCTCTCTTCGTATCAAAGCGGTGGCAGGTTATCCTAGCATTGCCATGTTTCCCCGGTGAGGACCTGTGCAGGCTCGTGCTGGGGCACCTCTGGCGCAGATCGGCTCTCCGATGAGTTCACGACGAACGGACCCCCGATGCGAAGGATTGATTATATGTGCGGACACGGTCGTTGGTGCGAGGCCGCGTACGCCTCACGACCTTGGGAGATACGGCACCCATGTTAAAATTACGGGCGATATGACGCACTTGGATCTCTCAGAGCGACAGCGCGAGCTACTACTGAAGACGCTGGAGATGTACATCTCCACGGGCGCCCCGGTCAGTAGCCATGCCCTCTCAGACGAAGTGGACGCGAGCAGCTCGACGATCAGGGCCGAGCTTGCGCACCTGGAGTCGCTGGGCCTGCTCGACCACCCGCACACCTCCGCGGGGCGCGTACCGACGGACAGGGGCTACCGATACTACGTCGACGCCCTGATGGAGGAGAACTCCGGGGAGGAGACTCCCTTTACGGCCCTCGAAGGCTACGGCAACGTGGACGAGCTGCTGCGGGGCGTCTCGGAGGGGATGAGCGAGGTCACGCGCCTGCTCGCCGTCGTCGCAGGGCCGAGCGTCCTCGGCGAGTCGCTAAGCCGCGTGGACTACCTGCCTCTCGGTGAGGGCAGGCTCTTGCTGGTTGTGTCGATGGAGAGCGGAGCCTCTTCGAGCGCCGCGATCACACTCCCCGTTCCCGCTGACGACGAGGAGTTACGCGAGATCTTCGCCGCCCTGAACTCCTGGCTGGGAGGACGTCCTCTAGGAACTAACCTGGAACTGGGTCTCGCCGCCCGTACAGCCCTCTCCGATCATGACC
>CADDZK010000240.1 GCA_902812425.1 Actinomycetota bacterium | reverse complement strand
GGGGTGATCTTCGGTCAAACCAGTTCCTTCCTTAGAGTTGCTCCGACGTGTCCGTCGGCTTTTCGTGTGTTGCGGCCTCCTCCTGTGCCGCGGCCTCGGGGTCGGGCGGCGCCCCGCGCGCGGCGTGGTTCCCGCCGCCGTGCTCCTCGAGATCGCGCAGGATCTCCTCCCGACGGCGCGCCGAGGCCTCGCGCGCGGCGGATACCGCGCTCCTGTAGCGGCGCCTGACGTTATCCGGGAGCTCTCGCGCCGTCTTCGGCAGGTTCTTGCGCACCTCCTCGTTCGTCGCGTAGATCGTTCCGGCTACCCCGATCACGACGCCAGCGACGACCTTGCCCCAGCTCGCCACTACCCCTCCTCCTTCTCGGGACGCTTCTCGCCGCCGAGGAAGGTGCTTATCCCGCGCGAGAGACCGGCCGTCGCCGAGGAGACCTTGATCACACTCCCACGCACGCCGCGCGTGATGACGGCCGTCGTCTGGTCGAGCTCGCCCGTCATGCCGGCCACGTCCCCGACGGCGTCGTCGAGTTGCGAGAGCTGGCTGTTTATGTTGTCGACGGTGACGTGCGTCTTCCCGAGGAGCGGGACGACCTGCCCGGAGACGTCCTTGATCGTCTGCTCGGTCGTCGAGAAGATCCTGGCCAGCCGCAAAAACATCCACGCAAGGACGAAGAAGGCGACGGCGATCCCCGCGAAGAGCACCCCTTTCATCAGCTCTACGAAAACATCCAAACCTTACTGCACCTCCGTCCGGAGTCCTTCAGAACCCGGATTATAACTGTGATTGCACGCAGAATGCACCGCTATGGAGAGGTCCGGTGCGTCACGACACCGCCCCCCACGACCCGCTCACCATCGGCGGTGTAGAAGACGGCGGACTGGCCCGGAGCGACGCCCATGACGGGCTCGTCCAGGGACGCCACCCACTCGCCGTCCTCGGTCTCCTGAAGCGTACAAGATACAGGCGAGCCGTTGTAGCGTACCTGTACGCGCCCGGCCTCCTTCGCGTCGAGGAACCAGTTGAGGTCCCTGACCCTGACCTCCCTAACTTCGAGGTCCTGCCTGCGCCCGACGACGACCTGCCCGGAGCGCGGTCTCACCTCGGTCACGTAGAGCGGCGTCGGGGCCGAGACCCCTATCCCGCGCCGCTGTCCCACGGTAAAGTCGACCACGCCGGCATGACGACCGAGCACTCTCCCTTCGCGGTCGACGACCTCACCCGGCTCCGCCGCAACCTTCTTGCGGACGAAGGTGCGGTAGTTCCCGTCGGGGATAAAGCAGATATCCTGGCTCTCGGGGGTGTATGCGACGGCGAGGCCCCGCTCTTCCGCGATGGCGCGCACCTCGGTCTTGCGATACTCGCCTAAAGGGAAGATCGTACGCGACAGGACATCCCGCGGCACGGGCCAAAGGACGTAGGTCTGGTCCTTGCTCTCGTCCACGGGGCGCGCGAGCGTCGGTCCCTCCTCGACCCTCGCGTAGTGTCCGGTAGCGACGTGGTGAAACCCGAGCTCGTCGGCGAGGAACGAGGAGGCGTGGAACTTGACGTGGGCGTTGCACGCGACGCAGGGGTTGGGCGTCCTGCCCTCTTTGTACGAGCCGACGAAATCCTGCATCACGCGCCGCCGGAAGAGCTCCTTGAGGTTGAGCGTGAAGTGCGGCAGGCCCATCCTGTGCGCCGTGTCGCGGGCGAAGAGCACCGTGTCCGGAGAGCAGCACGAGCGGCTCCCCCTCTCCCCGTCGTGCAACCGGAACGTCACGGTAGCCACGTCGTAGCCGGCCTCCTTGAGGAGCAGGGCCGTGACCGCGGAGTCAACGCCGCCGCTCATCGCCGCCACGACGCTCTTCGTGCCTGTTCCCTGCCCTCTCTCGCCGTCGAAGAGCGTATCAGCGGCCGTGCGGTTCCAGTGGTCCTCGAACGCCTTGTGCAGCGCATCGAGGACGAGCGTGAGCGCGTGTTCCTTCCCGATGGGAAGGGGTCCGCCAAGGGCGTCTTCCACGTTCGCCTTTGAGATGCTGGCCGCATCGAGGAGGTGCCTTCCTCTGACGAGCTCGGCCAGGGCCGAACCGGCGGCTATGCAAGCAGCGCAGCCGTAGACCTTGTAGCGAACCTCTTCGAGGACGTTCTCCGAGATCTCGACCGTAAAGCAGGCGACGTCGCCGCAGGCCGCATCTCCCGACTCGCCCCTGCCAGAAGGGTCGGGGATCTCACCCGCATTGCGCGGGTGTACGAGGTGGTCCATGACCTGCGGCCTGTAGCGATCCGACAAAATAACCCGCCTTCAGCCCGCGTACAGCGGGGAGAGCTCTCGTAGTTGCACCACAGCGGTCGAGAAGGCCTCTAGAAAGCCATCGACATCTTCTGCGGTGTTCTGTTTGCCGACCGTGATCCTGACTACAGAGAACGCGTCTCGCTCGGGGAGGCCCATCGCGAGCAGAACCGGAGAGGCCTTGTGCCCGCCCGAGGAGCAGGCCGAGCCGCTCCCGACGGCATAGCCGAGCGAGTCGAGTACGAGAACCAGGCTCTCGGCTTCGACGCCTTGTACCGTAACGTGGACGTTGTTCGAGAGCCGACTCTCGCGATGCCCGTTGACCCGTACGTCCGGTATGGCGTCGAGCCCGGCGAAGATACGCTCGCGTAGCTCCCTCTCGTGCGTAACGCGGTCGTCCATCTCCTCGCGGGCCAGCCTCGCCGCCTCGCCGAGTCCGACGGCGCCGGCGACGTTCTGGGTGCCGCTCCTCAGGCTCTTCTCCTGGCCTCCGCCGTAGATGAGGGGTTCGAGCTGGGTGCCTTCACGCACGTACAGGGCGCCTGCGCCCTGCGGGCCGTAGAGCTTGTGTCCGGAGAGGGCGAGCGTCGAGACCGGTGCTGCCGAGACGTCGAGCGGGACCCTGCCCGCAGCCTGGACGGCGTCGGCGTGGAAGGGGATCTCCCTCTCGGCGCAGATCTCCGCCAGCTCCCGCACGGGCTCGACGGTGCCAACCTCGTTGTTCGCCCACACGACGGCGGCGAGCGCAGTCTCGGCCCGCAGCAAGGCAGCGAACTCGGCAGGGTCCACGAGACCGTCCGGGTCCACCCCGATAGGGGAGACCTCGAAGCCCTCGGATTGCAGGCGGTTTGCGGCCTCGCGCACGGCGGCGTGCTCAACAGACGAGACGACCACGTGCCGCTTCTCAGGGGTGGCTGAGCGTGCCAGGCCAAGGACGGCAAGATTGTCGGATTCCGTGCCGCCGCTCGTGAACAAGATCTCCTCCGGCGAAGCCCCGACGAGAGAGGCGACCGACTCGCGGGCCTCCTCCAGGGCGTCGCGCGCGAAGTTGCCGAGCGCGTGCAGCGAAGAGGGGTTGCCGCGCCGGGTGCCCAGGTGCGGGAGCATCGCATCCAGTACCCGCGGATCGAGCGGTGTCGTGGCCGCGTTGTCCAGGTAAACAGGATCGGTCATGGTCTGGTCTAGTTTAACCTAATGGGCCGAAATGTCAGCCGCAGAGCGCGTTTCTCGCGGCTCAGACGGTGATCGTCGAGGCGACAGCGCCGCCGGGGTCGAGGAGCGCGACCTGGTCTCCTGGCGAGAGATCCAGCGACGTGCCTCCCTCGAACGTGCCCGCCACGCGGTTGCCGTTGTCATCCACCACGTCGGGGACGCGGCCGATAGAGACACTCTGACCCGGCGGCACCTTGATGTCGCTGTTGATCGTAACACCGGGCGCGCCGGGGGTGACCTGAGCGGTCTCAGGGTCGAGGACCCGCAAGGTGAAGCCCTGCAGGTTCACGGTGTCCGCGCTACGGTTGCGCACGGTGAAGAACTCTATACCTCCCCCCTTGTCAGTGGTCTGGACCTGGTCGAGGGTCACGTTCACGTCGCTCGTGTTGTCCTCGACCTGCACGGCGGCGAGGTCGAAGAGCGCCTGGCTCAACACGGGCTCGGGCACGTATCCTTGAAAGAGGTTTGTGATCACATACCCGTCGCCGCTCGGCGCGAGCATCGCGACGAAAGGCGTGAGCCCGACCCCGAGCTGCGCCGCGAGCGTACCGTACTCGCCGGGCTGCAGGCTCTTGTCGCCGTCCACAGGCCCGGGTTTGGAGATGTCGTAGCTGAAGAACTCGATGGTCGGGTACTGGGCGCTAAGCTCCTCCATGGAGTGGTTCACCTCCCTGTCCACCGAGAGACCCTGCGGATATGAGAGCGAGTCTTCGTCCAGCTTGTAGAACTGGACCACGATCCTGGCCCTGCGCCCGTACGCCTCCTTGAAGTTGGGCGGCACCGGTTGGTTCGTGTTCAGCGTGAATGGCAGGTCCTTCGTGCTCTCGGCCTGCCCCGCCGCTACGGCCACGTCCGTCGGCGTACCTGAGGCGGCAGGCGTGGAGGAACTCTGCGCTGGCGGCGTGGGCGGAGACTGGCTTTCGTCGCTCCCGCACCCGGCGAGGATGATCGCACAAGTAATGAGGAGCGCCACAAGCAGCCCGAACCCAGCGGGTGATCCTCCCTCACCGTTCCCCCGGATAGACCTCTCCCCTGCAGTTTTGCGGCGCGTCTTCGGGCCTCCGACTTGATTTGCGCTAAGTTAGCACGGCCACGAAAACACCGCAACGCATCCGCCCGGTGCCTTACAGACTCCGGGCTACGCAGTTTTCGGCTACCATTCTTGAATCGATTCGCCGGCTATCCCAAGGAGAATCCCGTTGCAAGATAACAACCCGTATCGTACGCACAAGGCGGGCGAGCTACGCAAGGAGAACGTCGGTGAGAGCGTGAGGCTCGCCGGCTGGGTACACAGGCGCAGGGACCACGGTGGTCTCATCTTTATAGACCTGCGCGACCGCTGGGGGATCTCGCAGGTCACCTTCCACCCCGAACGGGGCGAGATCTTCTCCCAGGCGGAGCAACTGAGGCCAGAGTGGTCAATCTCCGTCGAGGGTGAGGTCGTACGCCGCCCCGAGGGCAACGAGAACCCCGACCTGCCGACCGGCGAGATAGAGGTCGAGGCTACGGGGCTGAAGATTCTGAACCCCTCAGAGACCCCGCCGTTCGAGATCGAACGCGACAGGCCCGTGGACGAGACGCTGCGGCTGAAGTACCGCTACCTCGACCTGCGCAGGGAGAAGATGCGCGACAAGATCCTCTTTCGCCACCGCGTCGTGAAGCACATGCGCGACTACCTCGACGAGCGCGGCTTCGTCGAGATCGAGACCCCCCTCCTTACGGCCTCGACGCCGGAGGGCGCCCGTGACTACCTGGTCCCTGCCCGCCTGTACCCCGGCCAGTTCTACGCGCTCCCCCAGTCCCCGCAGCAGTTCAAGCAGCTCCTCATGGTGGCTGGCTTCGAACGCTACTTCCAGATAGCCCGCGCGCTGCGCGACGAGGACCAGCGCGGCGACAGGCAGCCCGAGCACACGCAGCTCGACCTCGAGATGAGCTACACGACCCAGGACGAGGTCCTTGACATCATCGAGGGTCTCTACACCGAGATCGTCGAGCAGCTCACGAACAAGAGGCTCTTCGCCAGGCCGTTTCCCCGGCTGACGTACGCAGAGGCGATGGACCGCTTCGGTTCTGACAAGCCCGACATACGCTTCGGCCTGGAGCTCAGAGACGTCTCACGGATCGCCGCGGAATCCGAGTTCAGGGTGTTCCAGGGTGCCGTCGACTCCGGCGGCTCGGTGCGCGGCATCGCCGTAGGGGGCCTGGGGGACCTGACGCGCAGGGAGATAGACGAGCTGACCGCCGTAGCAGCCTCGGGCGGCGCGAGGGGCCTCGCCCACTTCCAGGTACTCGAGGACGGCCTCAAAAGTCCCGTCGCGAAGTTCTTCTCAGAAGAGCAGCAGGCGGTCCTGCGGGAGGCGCTCGGTGCGGGGGTTGGCGACTGGATGTTCTTCGTCGCGGACAAGAACCCCGTCGTCTTCGAGAGTCTGAACCGCCTGCGGCTCCACTTCAGGGACAGCCTCGGGCTCGCCGACCCCGACGTGCTCGCGATGTGTTGGGTGACGGACTTCCCGCTCTTCGAGTGGAACGAGGACGAGGGCAGGATCGAGCCGATGCACCATATGTTCACCATGCCGCGCGAGGAAGACCTGCCGCTGCTCGACACGGACCCGCTTCAGGTCATCGGCCAGCTCTACGACCTCGTCGCCAACGGCACAGAACTCGCCTCGGGGAGCATCAGGATCCACCGTCCGGATCTGCAGCAGAAGGTCTTCGACGTTATCGGGATCGGACCCGATGAGGCGCACAGGAGGTTCGGGACAATCCTCACGGCCTTCCGCTACGGAGCACCGCCGCACGGCGTGATCGCACCGGGGGTGGACCGTCTGGTCATGCTTCTCACGGACCAGCCGAATATCCGCGAGGTAATGGCCTTCCCGAAGACCCAGGCGGCGCGCGACGAGATGATGGACGCCCCTGGCCCCGTCTC
>CADDZK010000239.1 GCA_902812425.1 Actinomycetota bacterium | reverse complement strand
ATGGAGGGAGAGTGGATAGCGGTCCACCGGCTCGGGCGCGAGGTACGCTTCAGGCCGGGCTCGGGAGTGCGGGACCCGTTCGGCAGGTCGTGGGAGATCGAGGGCGACCCGCGCGCCCTGGATGTCGAGATCCTCGACGGCGACCTGCGCTACGGCGAGTACCCCGATGCGCTGGAGCGGCTGTGGGGGTGTCTGCACTCGCCGCGGTGCGGCGACGTGGTGCTCTCCGCGACGCCGGGATACACTTTCGGCGAGGTCTCCGGTGGGTACCACACGGCGAGCGATCACGGCTCGCTGCACGCGAGCGACTCCAACGTGTTCGTGCTCGCGAGCGGCGTGCCGGCTCCGCGCAGGATCACCGACGTGGCCCCGACGCTCCTCTCCCACTTCGGGACCGCGACGACGGTCGGAGAGCATAGTGTCCACTAGCCGCGACGAGCCTCCAGAGGAGCGCTCGGGACTGCGACCGCGCTACAGGCGCGCCTTCGGGTGCCTTACTTGGCTGTACATGGGGATACTCGTCTTCCTTGCGGCGAACTTCCTCCTCGTGCTTCCGTCGAGGTACCTCGGTAGTGGCGCCCTCTTCGGCTACCTCCCACCCAGGCTCGCCTTCATGGGGACGCTCCTGATCCTCCCCGGCATGGCGCTCGCAGCGGTGCTCGGAGCCCGCACCTACAGGACGACGCGCCGCAGGGGGACCCGCGTCGGGGCCGGCGTTGGAGCCCTGATCGGCTGGAGCGGCTTCTTCGGCCTGGAATGGCTCGCCATCGCCCTCGGGCTGAACCACCGCGACCAAGCGTTCCAGACGGTCGTCTTCCCCGACCTCAGGGGAACCCTCGCCTTCTACGCCTTCGTCCCGCTGACGCTCGCCGCGACCGTCCTCGTCATCTACGCCCTCTACAGCAGGAGGATGGATTTCGAACGGCGGCGCAGGCTCGTCCTCATCGGGGCGGCGCTCGCTCTGCTCGCAGGGCTCGCCGTCGTCGCGACGGACTTCGACCCGCTCGGCGACCTGGGGGCTCTTATCTCAATGGTGTCAGCCGCCGTGGCGGGTTACGTGAGCGGGTCCGGTTACGCCAGGGCGGGCGGGGACGAGATGATCCCGCCTGGGGCCCAGATCCGGCGCCGCGAGCCTCGCCGGAAGCCCCGCTGACCCGGGAAAGACGATCCTTCGCGGTATAATCTCTTCGATGTCTGAGAACGGATTTCCTGATAGATCCCACCTTCCCACCTCGCCCGGCGTCTACATCTTCAAGGACGCCCGAGAGAGGGTCATATACGTTGGCAAGGCGAAGAACATCAGGAGCCGCGTGGCGAGCTACTTCACGCGCTCGGGCGACGGGCGCCCGAAGATAGCCGAGCTGAGGGAGCGCGTCAGGCAGATAGACTTCATCGTCACGGGCAGCGAGACCGAGGCCCTCGTCCTCGAAGCAAACCTGATCAAACGCCACAGGCCACGCTTTAACGCCTCGCTGAAGGACGACAAGAGCTATCCCTACATCGTCGTTACGACCGGCGACGAGTACCCGAGGGTCTTCGCCACGCGCTCCTCCCACGACCCGCGCCACCGCTACTTCGGACCCTTCCCGAGCGCCGGCAGCGTCCACGCGACGCTCGACGTACTGAACAAGACCTTCCCTTTCCGCAAGTGCCGCGGCCCCGAGCCGGGACGCAGGAGCGGGGTGCCCTGCCTCAACTACCACATCGGGCGCTCGGTGGCGCCCTGCATCGGGGCCGTGACGAAGGACGAGTACGACGAGATCATCGCCGACGTCATCTCCTTCCTCGAAGGGAGGGTGGACGGCCTGATCCGTGACCGCGAGGAGGCGATGCGCACAGCGGCCCGCGAGACGGACTTCGAGCGGGCCGCGAAGCTGCGCGACGAGGTCTCCGCCCTCTCGCACGTCCGCGACCGCCAGCAGGCTACCATCGCCTCCGAAGACTCCTTCGACGCGGTCGGAGCCTTCGCCAGCGGCGAGACGGCCTGCGTGCAGGTCTTCGCCGTGCGCGACGGCCAGGTGGTAAACCGCGACTCCTTTCTCCTCGACAACTACGGCGAGTCGCGGGCCGAGGACGTGGCCCTCCAGTTCGTCCCCCAGTACTACGGCACGGCCGCCGTCCCCCGCGAGGTCCTCGTCCAGTCCGACGACCGTGACGACGAGCTCGCCACGCTCGCCGACCACCTCTCGGGACTACGGGGCACGCGCGTCGAGGTACGCCGGCCCCAGCGGGGAGACAAGCGCAGGGTACTCGAGATGGCCGTGCGCAACGCCGAGCTCGGGCTGGAGCACGAGCGGGCGCTCGACGAGGCGAGGCGCAACAAGGTCGCCTCCACGCTCGACGGATTACGCGAGGAGCTAGCACTCCCCAAACTTCCCGTCAGGATAGAGTGCTACGACATCTCGAACACCATGGGAACCAACTCGGTGGCCTCGATGGTCGTCTTCCAGGGCGGTCGTCCTGCCAAGGGTGAGTACCGCCGATTCAGGATCAAAACGGTCGAGGGCGCGGACGACCCTGCGAGCATGGCCGAGGTGATAAGGCGCCGCCTCCAGCGCTTGAAGGCGGACGACCCCAAGTTCCCGGAACCGGACCTGATCCTGCTCGACGGCGGCAAGACCCAGCTCTCCGCCGTTATGCCCGTCTTCGAGGAGTTCGGCGTGGGCTCGGATCTCCCCGACATCCCCGTGCGCTCGCTCGCCAAGCGCGAAGAAGAGGTCTTCCAGCCGGGCCGTCCAGAGCCCGTGATACTGGGCCGCAACTCCCCCGAGCTGCACCTCCTGCAGCGCGTCCGCGACGAGGCGCACCGCTTCGCGAATACCTACCACCGCGAGCTTCGCGGAAGGGCCATGACCGCCTCTGTCCTCGACGACCTCCCCGGCGTCGGACCCGAGCGCAAGAAGAAGATCCTCGCCCACTTCGGTACCCCGGAGGCGTTCCTGAACGCCTCGCTCGAAGAGCTCGAGGCCGTCCCCGGTCTCCCGGGAAGGGTGGCCCGCGAAGTACACGCGAGAGTACACAGATAGCTTCTCAGCACGCTACGGCCTTCTGCCTCCACTTGTCAGCATTTCAGCTAGTCGGCCAGGGTGTGGATACGGTGACCACCCTTCGAGAGAGGTAGCTCTCTGGTGCGTTTCGGCGAGGCCGCAAGATAAAAAGCTGACGTGCTGACGAGCGAAGGCGAAGCCGGAGCGTGCTGAACTGCTGTTGCAGGCGGATACCCAGGGTGCTAACCTCGATCTCCGAGATGACTTGTATATCCCAGGAGGGGCGGACGATGCGGCGTGGGTGAGCGAGCGCCGCAGGAGGCCGACTCTCCGGCCAAGGGCAAGCGCAGGGTCGTCATCATCACCGGGCTCTCGGGCGCAGGCAAGTCCAACGCGCTCCAGGCTTTCGAGGACGCCGGATACTTCTGCATAGACAACCTCCCGCCGCGCATGATCCCCGCCGTGATGGAGACGACGGCCCAGGGTAACGGTGGTCCTGACGGGGTGGTCGTCGTGATGGATATACGGGGACGGCGGTACTTCGGCGAGGAGCTGGAGCGCAACCTCGAAGCCGTCGAGAGGGAGGAGGGCTGGGAGCACCGCATCCTGTTCATCGACTCAGACGACCCCACGCTCATCAGGCGCTACAAGGAGAGCCGCAGGCCCCACCCTGCCGCCAGGGACGGTGACGTACTCGAAGCCATCCGCCGCGAGAGGCGGGACCTCGCCAACGTACGCGCGATGGCAGACCTCGTCGTCGATACCTCCGGCTACTCAGCGCTCGACGTCCGCCTGCATTTCAAGAAGCTCGCCGAGTCCTTCTCCAGCCGCATGACGGTCAGCCTGATCTCCTTCGGCTTCAAGCACGGTACCCCACTCGACGTTGATACCCTCCTCGACGTCCGCTTTCTGCCAAACCCTCACTACGACCCCGAGCTCCGTCCACTCACAGGACACGACGGGCCCGTGCGCGAGGCGGTCCTCGGCTCCGAAGACTGCCAGGAGTTCCTCACGAGAGCCGGCGAACTGCTCTCCTTCCTCATTCCCCGCTACGCCGCAGAAGGCAAGACCTACTTCACCCTCGGCATCGGCTGCACCGGCGGTAGACACCGCTCCGTTGCCATAACCGAAGAGCTGGCCAGACGTCTCAGAGAACAGGATACAGAGATAGAACTCTTCATCCGTCACAGAGATCTGGAGGTTATTTAGCCGGCTAAATAACCTCCAGGCGAGGTTATGATCGACGGTTGGGGGAGTTTTGCCTGCAGGTACACGGCGCGTGGGTCGCGGCCGTAGGCCAGCCGGTTGGCCCACGTTGTATGGCACTGGCGCAGCCCTCTGGCGTCGAGCAACCTCGGGTCGCCCGTGTCGAAACCGGTTGAGCGCAGGATTTGTCGGAGACGCGCGCTGCCGGACTCGAGGGTGTGGCCGGCTTCTGTCAGCGCCTCTGAGTTGAGCCGTATCTCCAGCCCGGCTCCTGGTCGGGCGATGGAGAGTAGTCCTTCGAGGAGGGTAGGCTCTGCATCCAGCAGCCCTGTGAGCAGACTCCCCCAGGGGAAGTTGATCGTAACCTTCGACGCCATCCCGGTGAGCTCGTCAGGCATCGCGAGCGCGTTGGCGATGACGTAGAGCGCGTTGCGCGGCGCTCTGCGCGAGGTCTTTCGCAGGTTGTCCCTGCAGGCGTCCACCCCGATCACGAACCACTCAGGACGGGTCTGCGCCACGTGCAGTACGTAGCGCCCGTCACCGGTGCCGATGTCGATCAGTACATCGTCGTAGTTTGCCGCGCCCAGGCCATCCGCGGGCACATCGACCGAGGTATTACCTCGTATACATTCCACGTTTTCTCCCTTTCTCTCTGTCGCTTTCGAACGACGACAGAAAGGGAGGCGCACGGGCGCACCGATACGTGAATCTGGCGGGGCGGCGTCAGCCGCCGGCGAGGTCCTCCGGTGTGTGCTTGTGCGAAACGCGGATGGTGGGCAGGACGTGACGCAGGGGCAGGGCGCCCCTGCAGCCGGCTATGGTAAGCGGGTTATGGCCCTAACAGGGAGGTCGGGCCGGGTGCTGGATGCGGCTATTCACGGCGATCCATCTTTCACGGACGGGCTCATTGCGCCTGGCACAGTTTACTACGACCTCTCACCCCCGATCCACAGCCATCACCCGAATATGGTATGAAAAGCTGATCGGCTAAAAGGAGGTATTCGTGGCGCCTGGAATGCTCGTAGACGGCGAATGGAAGACCCAGAGGCAGTGGCAGAACACGGGCGGAAGGTTCGTGCGACAGGCGACGAGTTTTCGGGGTTGGATCTCGGCGGACGGGAGTAGCGGCTTCCCCGCCGAGGCGGGCCGCTATCATCTGTACATCGCCTGGGCTTGTCCGTGGGCGCACAGGACGGCGATCATGCGCACTCTCAAGGGGCTCGAAGACGTCATCGGGCTCTCAGCCGTCGGGTCCTTTATGGGCGAGGACGGATGGGCTTTCTACGACGAACCGGGCGTCATCCCCGACAGCGTGAACGGAGCCGGGTACCTGCGGGAGGTCTACGCGAAGGCCGACCCCGAATACACGGGACGCGTAACGACGCCTGTGCTTTGGGATAAAGAGCGTGGGACCATCGTCAACAACGAGTCGCGTGAGATCATCCGCATGCTCGACACGGAGTTCGGCGAGTTCGCAAAGGCGGACGCCGACTTCTTCCCCGAGGGTCTGCGGGCCGAGATCGACGCGACCATAGACGCCATCTACGAGCCCATAAACAACGGCGTCTACCGCTCGGGCTTCGCCACCACACAGGAGGCCTACGAGGAGGCCGTTACCGAGGTCTTCGGGGCCCTGGATCACTGGGATGAGGTCCTCTCGACGAGGCGCTACCTGTGCGGCGGGCGCATAACCGAGGCCGACTGGTGCCTCTTCCCGACGCTCGTGCGCTTCGACTCCGTCTACCACGGTCACTTCAAGTGCAACCTGAGACGCATCGCCGATTACCCGAACCTGTGGGATTATCTCAGGGACCTCTATCAGCAGCCGGGTGTCGCTGAGACGGTGAACATGGACCACATAAAGAAGCACTACTACAGGAGCCACAACAGCATCAACCCGACCCGCATAGTGCCCAGAGGTCCGATCCTCGACTTCACAGAACCACACGACCGCGGGAGGCTCTCGCGGGGATAGAGCCGTGAAGCGGCTCTTTCTCGACCTTATTTCGTCTCTCGTGCTGGGCTGGGTTTCGTGTTCCTGGCGAGTCCCTTCCTGCTCTTGTGGTGGATCCACGGCGACTACGAGCGCTACGTCTGGATCATCAGCGGTCCTTATCCTTACGACAACTTCGGTGGCGGTCCGTTCCCGCTCTTCATGTATCTGAGCTTGTTCCTGATCGGCCTCTCGCTTGCCGCCTTTGCCGTAGCTCTGAGAGTAGCGTTGTTGCGGACGAGGTAACC
>CADDZK010000238.1 GCA_902812425.1 Actinomycetota bacterium | reverse complement strand
CTTAAAGACCCGGGCGGCCAGGAAGCCCTCGAGGAGCTTAATACCCTCGTCGACGGTACACGCAGCCTCTACGTGGCCACGCAGAAGGATGCTTACTCCTTCAACCGCCTGCTGGCCCAGCAATACGTCGAGTTGGCTTCGCCTGGCGGTGAGCTGTACTCGGTAAATGACCACATGATCGCCTGGCTTGAGGCGCAGAAGATCGCGCGCCTCCCAGAGCGCGAAGCGCGACTCGTAGGGGACCTGGTAGGAGACCTGCCGCGCGCCTCTCCGCACTAGGCCGAACGCCAACTGATAAGCACCTGAGCCCTGATCGATCGATCGGGGCTTTTTCATGAGAGGAGAAGCATGAAAGCCGTGAAGATGTGCGTTACGAAGACGCTCCCGCTGCACCTGGTGCCGCTTGCGACCAAGCACGCCATAGAGGAGAACGTCGACAACGCCCCCGACTCGAGCACCGTGATCGATGCCCTCGTACACGGCTTGAAGCCGCCGGAGGGTGAGAAGGTCGAGCACCCCGAGGGGATGGGCATGCCCCTGGAGGCGATGCTCTATACGAAGAAGCGCTTCGCCCCTGGCAGGGAGCTGAAGGTTGGCTTCTTCCCGGAGCCCGAGCTCACCCCCACCCTGCGCAAGCGAATCCACCAGAAGGGCGAGGAGCTCGAGGACCTCTTCAACCTGCGCTACAAGTGGGTCGGCACCCAGACTGACATCGCAGACGTGAGGATCTCGGTGACCTACGATGCCGGGAGCTGGAGCTACCTGGGCCCGGACATCTTTGCGATCCCCAAGGACCAGCCGACACTCAACATGGGCTGGATCCGGGAGGATACCGACGATCGGGAGCTCAACCGGGTCTTCAAGCACGAGTTCCTGCATAACGCAGGGCTCGGGCACGAGCACCAGAACCCCAAGGGCGGCCTGAAGTGGAACGTCCCCGCGGTCCTCGCCTACTACATGGGCCCGCCCAACAATTGGAGTGAGGCCGACGTCTACCAGCAGGTGATCACGCCCGCCTCCGTCGACCAGATCATCGCGACCAGGCGCGACCCCAAGTCGATCATGCACTACGCGATCGACGCCCGCTTCCTGCTCGACCCCTCCCAGGCGACGACCTGGAACACTACGCTCTCCGATAGGGACAAGGCGTTCCTGAAGGACGTCTACCCCTACACCTCCCAGGAGGAGGCCGCGTGAGGGCCCCGATGCAGACGGAGGGCCGCCCGTTCTTCCTCGTCGACGAGTCCGTCTACAACGGTCTGCAGGACCACGGTGCCCTGGCCGACGAGGGGTACGCCGGCGCGATCGTTAAGGTCTCGGAAGGCACCTCGAGTAAGACCAACCCGAACGCCGCAGAGCAGATCCGCAGGGCGAAGGCGAACCTCCAGGTCGTGGGAATCTACCACTTCCTGTGGAACATGGACGTCTCGCCGATCAAGGAGCAGGTCGACGCCTTCCTGCGTTTCGGCGAGAAGGACTTCATTCTGGCGATCGACGTCGAGAGCTACCCCGCACAGATCCGCGCTGGCGGCGCTCCTGACGGGGCCTCGGTCAGGGCCTTCATCCGCGAGCTTAGGCGGCGCGGGATCAAGCGCACGATCGTCATCTACTCGGGCGCCTGGTACTGGCGCGATCAGATAAACAACCCGGACCTCTCGGACCTGAACGTCGTCCTCTGGTCGAGCCGCTACGTCTCAGGCGACGGGGACTACGGCTGGACCCTCTATCAGCGCATGCCGAAGGCTTGGTGGGACGAACCCCAGTGGGGCCACATGCCCCCGGATCTCCTGCAGATCTCGCCGGCCGGCTTCGCCGCAGGCCATTACCCTTGGGACATCAACGTCTTCTCCGCGAGCCTGGAGCGCCTCAAGCTCCTCGGCACCGGCGGGTACCGCTCCGGGGAGCCGAAGGACGGGCCGACCTCGCCGACGGAGCCAGATCCCCGTCCCGAGTGGGACCAGAACTGGCAGGTTGCGAGGATGTACGGCAGGCACCTGTGCGATCTTGGGATCCGCTACTGGCACTGGGACGGAGGCGACCTCGACCGCACGGTCGATGGCAGGCCTGCGGCGGTCGACGGACCTCCGCCCCGCACGTTGAGCAAGGCCTTCTGCGCCGACCTGGTGACGCTCTCGATGCGCAGGGCTGGCCTTAAGATCCCTAAGAACCACGGGACTGGCTTCAACTACGACGGCGGGACCAGGAGCTTCATGCTCGCTTACCGCGACGTCATGCGGCCGTTCAAGATAGCTGAGTTCCGCGATGGGGATGCGGCCTTCGTCGACTTCGAGGAGAAGGGCCCGGGCGAAGAGGGCCACATAATGATCAACGACAAGGGCCGCGCTCTGCAGTCGTTCGCCTGGAATGGCACCTCCCTCGAGCCCGGGGTCAACCGAGACTTCACCGTGGAGGAGTCCCACAGAGCCTACCCCTACTTCCACCGCATCCCCAGGGAGAAGCTCTGGACGCCCCGGTGAGCGGACCGCTAGGCGGGCCCGGCGATCCTGATGAGCTTAAGGAGCAAGAGCTCAGGGAGGAGCTGGCCGCTTACGCCCACGAGGCCTGGTCGGGGTGGATGCGCTACCTCTTTCAGAAGGCGCGCAACCCCCACGAGGACGGCTCGGTGATGATCGATGGCCAGCACGTCATGCGCTGGATGCGCCAGATGGAGACCGACTACGCCGATCTGCCCGAGGAGGAGAAGGAGAGCGATAGGAGGGAGGCAGACAAGATCCTGAGACTACTCGACGACCTGTAGGCACACTACACAAGGAGGATCGTGCTAACCCTAAGCTCGTACATGAAGGCGATCTTGCAGGCCTGCGTGCCGCTGATCGTCCTCGGAGCTGTCTGGTCTCAGACCGGCGTGCTCAATGCCCAGGAGGTCTCGCTCGCAGTCCTCGCCGTGCTCGGCACCCTAGCGGTGCTGGTCACGAAAAACCGCGGCGCCGGCTGGAAGCGGGCAGCCAAGTTCATCGTCTCCGCTTCGGCGGCGCTGGTAACGGCCGTAGTCACAGCCCTCTTCACAGGCGGCTGGGGCATCGTAGAGTGGAGGACCCTGCTCGTCGGCTTCGCCACATCAGTCCTGCTCTATCTCGCCACCTCAGGAGGTTCCCCCCCGCCAGCGGGCAACGAACCGGGTGCGGCCTCCGGCGCTTCTTCGCATCACCGAGTCTAGCCAAATAGTGCACGATGGCCAGCGAAGCTACCACACGGGTGGACCCGTCGGTCTGCTCGCACAGGAGCGCAACTTTCCTCGCTAAGCGTCCCGAGGGACCCATGGCATACAAATGCCCGGACTGCGGCACGACGGCAGTCCGCGGGGCCTACCGGGGCGCTAGAGAGCGATTTGAGGCCAAGGCCCGGGAAGCCCGAAAGCAGCAAGTAAGTCCATAGCACTACCGAGCCCCTCTTCCCAGTCGTCTCCCGACGCCTGAGAAGGGGGGCTTTAAGCCGTGAGTAGAGCTGTAAGCGAACGAAGGGGGAATTATTCAGCAGCTCATGCGCACGATCCTTGCCGTCCTGTGCCTCTCGCTCGTCCTGGCACTCGCCACGACCATCGGGGGCTTCCACGAAGAGGAGGCCCGGGCAGACACTCCTCCCTACGGGGTCTCCTTCTACCTGCCGACCGGCAACCCGACCTGCTCTGGTGAGCCTTACTACGGCTCCGGACACACCGCTGCAGCATCGCCGATGTATCCGATCGGCACCATACTCGAGGTGCGCTGGCACGGCTACGCGACGGTCGTCAGGGTGAACGACTGCACGCCCTACCCCTACGGTCCGTGGGCGACCTTCGACCTCTCGTGGGACACCTTAGAGGATTTGCCGGGTGCCTACTACGCAGGCAGGATCTATCCGGAGGTTACGGTGCTCGCCTACGGGGACGGTGTGGACCCCTGGTCAGGATGGTGCTACCTCTACGGCTGCTAAGAAGTTCCGGGAGCCAGCAAATCGAACCTGCGTTTGCGGGACCAAAACCCGCCGTGCTGCCGTTACACCATCCCGGATCGCTTGCCTCCTATGGGGGCGGTGGGACTCGAACCCACACCTTAGCGGTTTTTAGGACCGCCGCCTCTGCCTAGTTGGGCTACACCCCCCGAACCTGTCTCATAGATAGGTATGGTAGCAGCGGGCGCAACACGCTACCCTATAGATGTGGCTGGGAGCGTCTGGGAAAGGAAGGACGGCAGGTTCGGGGCCGAGTTTCGCTACAAGCTCGGCGGCTTCACCAAGACCCTGAGCACCACCAAGCCTACGCGAGAGTTAGCTGAAGCCTGGCTCGCCGAAAAGGAAGCCGACTACGCCGACGGGGCGCTCGCCGCTGGCTCTTCGAACCTCGCCTCTTACCTTGAGGAATGGCTCAAAGATGCCGTAGAGCCCTCCGTCTCCCGCAGAACCTACCAGAAGCGCTCTTGGGCAGTCAGGCTGCACATCTCTCCCGCTCTTGGGAGAGTGAAGCTCCCTGATCTGGAGGCCCGTGCCATCCAGTCCCTCTACGCGTCGATGGCACGGGAAGGCTACTCTCACGAAACTCGTCTTGCTATCCACGTTACGCTGAAGATGGCGCTCAAGCAGGCCCTCAGGTGGGGACTCCTGAAGCGCAACCCGGCCGAGATGGTGGACGCCCCTAGAGATCTCGGTACGCGCCACGAAGAGGACGAGATAAGGCACCTGACAGACGCCCAGGCGAGGTGCCTGTTCGCCCAGGCTGCTGGCACCAGGTGGGCCAACTACTACATAACCGCAGTGAGAACAGGCTTGCGCCCTGGGGAACTTCTTGGCTTGTGGTGGGGTGATGTAGACCTCGAAGGAGATCCTGGCTCACTGCGAGTAAGACGAACGCTCGATACGCACTCCTCAGCCGTCTTCGGCCCTCCCAAGACACCTGCCGCCCGGAGGACCGTCTCGCTGCACTTCGAGGCGAGAGGTGCCTTCATTTCACAGCGCGAGATGCTCTTTCACGACGGCCTGCCAGATGGTCCCAGAGACCTTGTGTTTCCCTCGACTTCAGGTTCACCGATGAACTCGGACAACCTGCGAAAGCGTTATCTCGGCCCCGCCCTTAAGCGTGCCGGGCTCCCCTACGTAACCCTCCACGAACTCAGGCATACCTTCGCTTCGATCACGCTCCACGAGTGGATGGTTCCTCCGGCAGTGGTCTCGAAGATGATGGGACACAAGTCAATAGCCTTCACCTTCGATCTCTACGGACACCTCATGCCCTCGGCGGAAGAAGAGGTAATGCGTCGCCTGAATGCTGCGCAGCAGCGCTCAGAGGCGGGGTGAATAAAGGTGAATAAGGGCCCTAGATCCTGTCGTTTTTCCTGTCAGGTTCGCAATTTCCCTTTAGATATGGGCGTTTGAGGAGTCGACTAATCCCTTACCACGTGGTATAATTCCCCATAGATAAGCCAAAAGCTCCGGTAACGTGGTAGCGGCCACCCGGAGCGCGACCCACGGAGGTACCCGTGAGTAAACAGGATTCTAGCACCCCTCGGCACGGGAGCATGTGGCAGCGTAAGGATGGGCGGTGGGGCGTCCAGTGGAGCGCGGCGGACCCACACACAGGCGCTACCATCAAACACTGCACGACCAGGAGCACAAGAGAAGCCGCCGAAGAGGTGCTGCTCAACGAAACGGACACTTACATGGACTGGTCCGGTCCCTTGCGACATCGTTCCGATTGGGGCTACGACCACTTGATGGACTTGAAAGACTCCAATGCGTACTGCGTTTACTTCGTACGGGCCGCAGGAGGCGGCTCTATCAAGATAGGTTCCACAAAGCTTCTGAGGACGCGCATGCTCGCGTTGCAGAGCGGCTGCCCCATAAAACTCTGTGTGCTGCACACCATCGAAGGGGCGGGCTACAGAGAAGAAACGGCACTACACAGACGCTTTGCTAAGGCTCGTCTGCACGGCGAGTGGTTCCGTCCTGTTCCCGAACTCCTCGGCCTTCTGCGGGATCTGTCGGAGATCCCTAATGAGTGGTCCGAGCAGGCGAGGCTAGCGTGTGAGGGTTACTACCGAGAGGGCAAGAAGACGAGGGAACCACAGGGGCGCTACCGCACCAAAATGCGGCCTTCGAATGGGAGTTACAAGCGGTGACCGGTTCCTGTCATTTGGACTATTTAGGATAGGTAAGGGAAAGTCTAATCCCTTACAAGGAGGAGGTCGCTGGTTCGAACCCAGCATCGCCCACTATCTTTTCCCGATAGGTAAGCGGTTTCCAGAGCCGCATAGCAAGTAACCCGTGTGTCGTTTGCTCACTCAGGATCACTCAGGATCACCGCCGCTCCTGTCAAATGCCCTGTCAGCCATGGCGTAGTCCAAGAGATCGTAGACGTAGTAGCGGTACTCCCCGCCGACTAGGTAGCGCGGGATCTTGCCAGATGCGGCCCTCTTCCTCAAGGTCTGCGGAGAGCACTTCAGTATCC
>CADDZK010000237.1 GCA_902812425.1 Actinomycetota bacterium | reverse complement strand
GAGCGGCATTTAGGTTGGTGACGTAGGTATTGTGGTGTTTTTCGTGGTGGAGGTGCATGGTCTGTTCGTCTATTGAGGGCTCTAGGGCGTCGTAGGCGTATGGAAGTTGTGGCAGCTCGTAGGCCATCTCGCCTCTCCTTTCCTAGTTTAGCTTCGCTTTACCCCTGTGTTATACCCCGAAATCGCGGTCTCTTAACGTCGGGAGTAGATCGTGAGGCAGGCTACATTTACCGGGTGCGGGGTTGTGGGAGGCTGTAGAATACGGGGGATTGAAGACTTCCGCTTCACGTACCCGGCACGGTGGAGAACCGGAGCGACCCGCTTCGGAGGAGATGCGGCGCCTGCTCGACAGGGCCGTTGCGGCGAGCTCAAACGGCATCGTCATTACGGACCCCAAGCTGCCTGACAACCCCATCGTCTACGTTAACCCTGCCTTCGAGAGGATAACGGGCTATACGGTGGACGAGGCTCTTGGACAGAACTGCCGCTTCTTGCAGGCCGATGACCGCGACCAGCCGGTGCTCGACGAGCTCAGGGCGGCGCTCGGAGAAGAGCGGGAGTGCAGGGTAGTCTTGAGGAACTACCGCAAGGACGGGGTGCCTTTCTGGAACGAGCTGTACGTCTCGCCCGTCCACGACGAGGAAGGCAGGCTGACCAACTTCGTAGGGATTCAGAACGACATCACCGAGCGGCGCAGGATCGAGGAGATCCTGCGCGAGAGTGAGGAGCGTTTCAGGGTCACCTTCGAGCACGCCGCCGTAGGGGCTGCGCAGGTCGGGACCGACGGCCGCTGGCTCCGCGTCAACAGACGCCTCGGGGAGATCCTTGCCTACGAGCCGGAGGAGCTCCTTCAGAGGACGTTCCAGGAGATCACCCACCCCGACGACCTTGACGAGAACCTCGAACAGATGCGGCGGCTGCTTACGGACGATCTCCAGACGTACACAGCCGAGAAGCGCTACCTGAAGAAGGACGGCTCCGTGGTCTGGGTGAACCTGACCGTCTCGCTGGTGCGCGACGCCTCGGGGGAGCCCGCTTACTTCATCTCGGTGGTCGAGGACATCAGCGAGCGCAAGAAGGCCCAGGAGGAGCGCGACCTGCTGCTCGTGAGGGAGCAGCTCGCGCGGGCGGAGGCTGTGGAGGCGAGACGGCGCCTGGCGTTGCTCGCCGCATCCGGTCCCGCGCTCTCGGCCTCACTAGATTACGAACAGACGCTCGATGGGATCACACGCCTCCTCGTGCCCGAGATCGCGGACTGGTGCCTGCTCGACATCGTGGATGACGACGGGAGCGTGAGCCAGCTCGCCGCGGCGCACGCCGACCCTGAGAAGGACGAGCTCCTCGCGAGCCTCAAGGAGCACAGGAAGTTCGGTGAGGGGGACCCGGGAAGTCCAGCCGAGGTCCTGAGGACGGGTCAGTCGGCGCTGCTCCCAGATCTCCCCGACGCCACCTTCTACGAGCGCGCTTTAGGGGCCGGTGAGCACCTCGATATCCTGCTTCGCTTAGAGCCCCGCTCGCTGATGTGCGTGCCGCTGCTGGTGCGGGGCAGGACGATAGGGGCCATCACACTCGTCTCCTCGAAGCAGGATCGCCGCTACGACGAAGAGGACCTCCTGCTGGCCGAGAACCTGGCCTACCGCTGCGCCCTCGCCGCCGACAACGCCCGCCTCTACAGTGACCGCAGCGAGATCGCACGCGTCCTTCAGAGGAGCCTGCTTCCTCCGCATCTACCTGAGATCCCCGGCCTCGAAGTCGGTGCGGAGTACCTGCCCGTCGGGGAGGCCAACGAGGTAGGTGGGGACTTCTACGACATCATAAATACCGTCGAGGACGGCTGGATCTGCGCGATCGGAGACGTGCGCGGCAAGGGGGTCGAGGCGGCGGCGGTGACCGCCCTGGCCCGCTACACGATCCGCGCCGTCACCCTGAAGGACGACAGGCCTTCAGAGATTCTCACCGCCCTGAATGAGGCGATGCTCCGCCAGCTGCCCGAGGATCGCTTCTGCAGCGCGGCCTGCGTCCGCCTCGAACCTCAGGACGACTCGCCGGGCGTCGGGGTGGACGTCTCGCGCGCGGGCCACCCGCCGCCGCTCGTCGTGCGCGCCGGGGGCTCGGTGGAGGAGGTCGGCTGTCCAGGGAAGGTTCTCGGCGTGTTCGCCGACGCGGAGCTCGCTGACACCTCGCTGCGCCTCATGCCTTCCGAGACGCTCGTCCTCTACACGGACGGCGTCACCGAGGCGCGCTCCCCCGACGGGCACTTCTTCGGCGAGGGGAGGCTGCGCCATCTCCTGCGCTCCTGCTCGGACTGCGACGCACAGACGCTCGCGCGGAGGATCAAGAGCGTCGCCCTCGAGTTCCAGGAGGGCGATCCGCGCGACGATCTCGCCGTCCTCGTTCTACGCGCCAGGGACCGGGTGGCGCCTGCGCACGGCGGCCAGCGTCCCTAGCCCCACCGCCGCGAAAGCCGCAGCAGCGAGCTGCAGGACCCATATCACCCCCGGAAGACTAGCCTGAAGCAGCGTGCCCGCGACGACGGGGCTGAAACCGCTGGCGACGCCGAAGCAGGCCCCGAAGAGGGCGAGGTAGGTACCACGCAGATGCGTCGGCGCGAGTTCGGCCGCCAGCGAGGCGCCAGCGACCTCGAGGACCATCTCGGCCAGCGTGAAGAAGAAGACGAAGGCGACGAAGATGCCGAGGAAGGACTCACTGATCAGGAGCGTCGCAGAAGAGGCCGCGAAGAGGAAGGCCCCTGCGAGCAGTGCGACGACCCTGGAGCCGCTGTCGATCAGATAGGAGACTGGGAGCTGGAAGAGTATGACCATGAGCCCGTTGGCCCCGAGGAAGAACCCTATCCGCCCGTCAGGCACCCCGACGAAGTTCTTGGCGTAGATGGGCAGGGCCTGCCAGTCCTGGGTGAAGACGTAGTAGAGCGAGACCCCGACGCCGAGCAGGACAAGGAAAGGCCAGTCCGAGAGCGCGGCGCGCAATCTCCGGGGCGGCTCGGTCTCTTCGGCGGACTCTTTCAGCGCGGGACGCGACTCCCTGATACTGAGTGCGAGG
Source organism: Actinomycetota bacterium (assembly GCA_902812425.1). Lineage (GTDB taxonomy): Bacteria > Actinomycetota > Rubrobacteria > Rubrobacterales > Rubrobacteraceae > Rubrobacter_D. The sequence continues at coordinate 3,397 of CADDZK010000237.1, read as the reverse complement.
GCGAGCGCCACCACCGCCGTAAGGACCGAGGTCCCGACGAAGAGCCTGGGGTAGACGTCTCCCGAGCCCCCAGCCGCGGCCGAGACCAGGCCTGCCACCATCGGTCCGAGGGCCCAGCCAACGTTGCCCCCGACCCTGACGAGCCCGTAGGCGCGGGAGCGCATCCCAGGCGGCGTCACGTCGGCGACCATCGCGTTGCGGGAAGCCTCGAACATCGACCACCCGATAAAGCCGTGGGCGGCAGAGACCGCCAGATACCCCGCGAAGCCGCCGACCAGGGAGAAAGCGAAGAAGCTCGCCGAGCTCCCGGCGAGGGCACAGAGCATCACGGGTTTGCGTCCGTAGCGGTCGGTCAGCGGGCCTGCGACGAGGCCGGAGAGCACGCTCGTCGCCGCGAAGACGGCGATGCCGACCCCGACCAGGGAGAGCGGTATGCCTAAGACGTTGTGGAAGTAGATCGAGCTGAAAGGGAAGTACAGCCCGTGCCCGAACCTGAAAGCGAGCATGGCGAAGAGCAAGAGCCAGACCCTGCGGTCGAACCTCGTGAGGGCTTTTCGCGCGCGCGGGATCACCCGTCGATGATACCGGAAATACACGGGAAGGCTATGAGATACTGCACACGACCGAAAGGAGTGAAGGCTTGAGTACAGACCTGCCCCGCTCTCTTGCGGACCTCTCCGGGGAGCTACAGGCGAGACGCCTCTCCCCGGTCGAGGTCGTGAGGGCGCTGCTCGGGCGCATCGAGGTAGACGAGTCGAACTCCTTTATCACGGTGACGGCGGTGCGGGCGCTCGAGGAGGCCTCGCGGGCCGAGGCGGAGATCCTCACCGGAGGCTTCAGGGGAGCACTCCACGGCGTCCCCGTCGGCCTGAAGGACCTCATCTACACCGCGGGCGTCCGCACGACGATGGGCTCGGCCTTCTTCGCCGACTACGTCCCCGACGAGAGCGCGACCGTCGCGAGGAGGCTGGAGGCGGCGGGATCCATCCTCATCGGCAAGACCAACACCCACGAGTTCGCCTACGGCCCGACGGGCGACCGCTCGTACTTCGGGCCAACGAGGAACCCTCACGACACGACGAGAATCACAGGAGGTTCCAGCGGCGGCTCGGGTGCCGCCGTCGCTTCCTGTCTGTGCTACGGCGCGCTCGGCTCGGACACGGGGGGCTCGATCCGTATCCCCGCCAGCCTCTGCGGCACAGTCGGGATGAAGCCGACGTTCGGGCGCGTGAGCAAGCGGGGCGTCTTCCCGCTCTCCTGGAGCCTCGACCACGTCGGCCCGCTCACCCGCACCGTCCGCGACAACGCGATGATGCTGAACGTCCTGGCAGGCTACGACGCAAAAGACCCCCACTCGATAGACAGGCCCCCAGAGGACTTCACACGCGACGTCGAAAGCGGCCTCGGGGGGGCTGCGATCGGCCTCCTTTCGAGCCTCTACTTCGAGCACCTCGACGAGGAGGTGGAGGCGCGCGTCAGGGAGGCTGTGGAGGTCTTCGCCTCTTTGGGCGCCAGGGTGAGGGAGGTAGAGGTCCCCAACCTCGGGGAGACGCTGAGGGCGCAGCGGCTCATCCTCGCCGCCGAGGCCTACGCCGTCCACGAAGAACGCCTCGAGAACGAGCCCGAGAAGTTCGGCGAGGAGGTCCGCGAGCGCCTGATGGACGGCGAGCGCCCCAAGGCATACCGTTACGCGAACGCGCGAAGACGAGGGATGCTCGCCACTGATGAGTTCGACCGCGTACTGGAGAGCGTGGACGTGCTCCTCACTCCGACCCTCCCGATCGCGGCGACGGAGGTAGATCGGCGCGAGATCCTCATCGGAGACTACGAGGAGAACGTCCGCTCGGCGCTGACCCGTCTCACAGGACCGACCGACCTGACAGGCCATCCGAGCCTCTCGGTACCGTGCGGGAGGACGACCTCAGGGCTACCCGTGGGCCTGCAGCTGATCGGACGCCGTTTCGACGAGGCGACCCTCTACCGGTTCGGCCACGCCTACGAAGAGGCGGTCGCCGACACGTTCTAAATGTGACCATCTTCCGGATTCTGCTTCACGGGCCTGGAAGAAGGCACAGGCGCCGGTCGATGGCGCCTGCGCGTAACTAGGACCGTGTATTTACACTAGCCTAGGCTCGTCATGACGTGCTTTATGCGGGTGTAATCTTCGAGGCCGTACATGGAGAGGTCCTTGCCGTGGCCCGAGTGCTTGAAGCCGCCGTGGGGCATCTCGGCCACGAGGGGGATGTGCGTGTTGATCCAGACGCACCCGAAGTCCAGGCGCCGGCTGACCCGCATCGCCCTCCCGTGGTCCTTTGTAAACACGCTCGAGGCGAGGCCGTACTTGACGCCGTTGGCCCAGCGCACTGCTTCGTCCTCGTCGGAGAAGGACTGGACGGTTATGACGGGGCCGAAGATCTCCGTCTGGGAGGCCTCGTCGTCCTGGTGCAACCCGGAGACCACGGTCGGCTCGTAGAAGTAGCCTCTCTCGCCAGCCTGATGGCCGCCCGTAACGACCTCGGCGTGGTCGGGGAGCCTCTCGACCATGCTCGATACGTGCTCGAGCTGGGTCGGGTTGTTGAGGGGGCCGTAGTCTACTTCCCCGTCATCGGGGCCGCCCGTCTTCGTGTTCTTCGCCTGCTCGGTGATCGCCGCCACGAAGTCCTGTTGTATGCCGGGGGCGGCGAGCACGCGCGTCGCCGCCGTGCAGTCCTGGCCGGCGTTGAAGTAGCCGGCGCCCGCTATGGCCTCGGCGGCCTCTTCAAGGTCTGCGTCGTCGAACACGATCACCGGAGCCTTGCCGCCGAGCTCGAGGTGGGTACGCTTGAGGTCGTGCGCCGCGGCCTCGGCCACCTGCATACCCGCACGCACGGAGCCCGTTATGGAGACCATCTGCGGCGTCGGATGGCTGACGATGGCTCGACCCGTGTCCCTGTCTCCGCAGACGACGTTGAAGACGCCCTCGGGGAGAAACTCGGCGGCCATCTCGGCCAGCATGACCGTCGTTATGGGGGTCGTGTCCGAGGGTTTTATGACGACGGTGTTGCCGGCGGCGATAGCCGGGGCGAACTTCCAGACAGCCATCATCATCGGGTAGTTCCACGGTGTTACCTGGCCGATAACGCCGACGGGTTCCCTACGAATGAACGAGGTGTACCCTTCCAGGTACTCGCCCGCCGACTTCCCTTCGAGGATACGGGCCGCGCCGGCGAAAAAGCGGATCTGGTCCACCATCGCGGGGATCTCCTCCTCCATGGTGAGGCCTACCGGCTTGCCCGTGTTCTCGGACTCGGCGCGTACCAGCTCATCGCCCCGCTCCTCTATGGCGTCGGCGAGCCTCAAGAGCGCGAGCTGCCTCTGAGCAGGCGTCGTATCGCGCCACGACTCGAAGGCTTTATCC
>CADDZK010000236.1 GCA_902812425.1 Actinomycetota bacterium | reverse complement strand
CGTAAACGCCGCCTCGAAAGGTATCGAGCGCAGCTCGTACCTCCGTTCTGCTGACGGTGAGCGGGGGCGCCATGCGTATGGTCGTTCCGCCGATCAGGTTGATGAGAACGCCCTCACCCAGACAGTACTCGAAGACCTCCCGCGCGAGGTCTGCGTCGGCGAGGTCGAGCCCGAGCAGCAACCCCTCACCCCGTACCTGCGCGCCAGGCACGCTTTCTGCGAGCTTCTCGAGCGCGTTCTTCAGCACGGTCCCCTTGAACCGGACCTCTTCGAGGAAGGCCTCGTCGTTCACCACCCCGAGCACGGCCTTTACGGCGGCCATCGCCAGCGGGTTCCCCCCGAAGGTGGAGCCGTGGTTGCCGGGCCCGAGCGCGGCGTACTCTTCCTTGACCATCATCGCCCCTACGGGGAAGCCGCCGCCTAGGCCCTTGGCGCTCGTGAGCACGTCGGGGACGAGGCCCTTCCCCTGGTAGGCGTACAGATGTCCCGTGCGTCCCGCGCCCGTCTGGACCTCGTCGAAGATGAGGAGCGCCCCGTGTTCGCCGCACAACTCGCGCAAGCCTTCAAGGAAGCCATCGGGAGGCTCGTTCACGCCGCCCTCGCCCTGGATGGGCTCTACGAGAACGGCTGCTGTCTGCGGGCCCACCATCGCCTTTGCCGCTTCGAGGTCGCCGAAGGGGGCGTGGACTATCCCAGGAAGCATCGGGCCGAAGCCGTCCTGGAGGGCGGGCTGGGCCGTCGCCGTGAGGCCGCCGTAGGTGCGGCCGTGGAAGGACTTCGAGAACGTCAGCACCTCGTGCTTGTTGGGACCGAAAGTATCGTGAGCGTATTTGCGCGCGAGTTTGATCGCCGCCTCCACGCTCTCGGCTCCAGAGTTGCAGAAGAAGACCCTGTCGAAGTCCGTCGCGTCTGTGAGCATCCCCGCGACCTCGGCCTGGAGCGGTATCTCATACAGGTTGGAGCAGTGGATGAGCTTCGCTGCCTGCTCCTGTATGGCCCCGACGAGCGCGGGATGACCGTGACCCAGAGAGTTCGTCGCGATCCCACCTATAAAATCCAGGTATCGGTTGCCCTCGTCGTCGAAGAGCCAGCTACCCTCGCCCCCCGTCGGCGCTATCCCCAGGCGTTTGTACGTCTCCATCACTGCTTGCATGCCGCGACTCCTTCGGATATGAGAGTTCCAACCTGCCCGCCGGCGAGGGCCGCCGCGAGCACACCTTTCCTGTTGCCGTTGACGATCCTGGCCTCGACCCCCCCGCGAGCGGCCTCGGCCGCGGCCCGCAGCTTGGGTACCATCCCGCCCGCAGCCAGCCCGCTCTGGACGTGGGCTTCACACTCCTCCGGCGTGAGCGCCTCCAACGTCTCGCCGCCCTCGAGCAGACCGTCCACGTCGGTGAGCAGGAACAGGTTGCCAGCACCGAGACCTGTGGCGAGCGCCGCCGCGGCCATGTCGGCGTTGACGTTGTAGGCGCCCTCGGGACCGAATCCGAGCGGCGCAACGACGGGGACGAACCCGCCGTCCCAGAGAGCCTCGACGAGATGCGGCTCCACCCGCACGACCTTCCCTACCCGACCCAGATCCGGGACCGGCTCGACGATGAGCGTCGGACCGTCGGTTCCGGAGATACCAGCCGCCAGCACCCCGAGCGAGTTCAGCTCCCGCGCGAGACTCTTGTTCACGCCGCCTGCGAGCACGATCTCAGCGACCTCCAGCGACTTCTCGTCAGTGACCCTGAGCCCGGCGTGAAAGCGGGTCGGGATCCCGAGCGCGTCGAGCATCCTGGTGAGCTGGACACCACCGCCGTGGACGACGGCGACCCTGTGTCCCGCCGAAAGGAGATTCGGCAGGTCCTCCAGTGCCCCTCCGGCCAGAGCGCCTCCCCCGACTTTGATCACCATCGGCTTCGCCGTAGCGCTCACGTCCTGTAGCTCCCGTTGATCCTGACATACTCGTAGCTGAGGTCGCAGCCCCATGCAATCGCCGAAGCATCGCCTTGACTCAACCGGGCGGTGATCCTGACCTCTCCAGCGGCGAGCGTCGCGTTTGCCTCCGCCTCCTCATGCGGCACAGGCTCTCCGCCAGAGAAGACCTTGACGGGACCGAACCAGAGCTCTAATCCGTCGGGGTCGAACGCGACGCCGGAGTAGCCCATCGCCGTGAGCACGCGTCCCCAGTTGGCGTCCTCGCCGAAGACCGCGGCCTTGACGAGGTTGCTGCCCACGACGCACTTCGCCAGCGTCGCCGCCGACTCCTCGCTCGTCGCGCCTTCTACGACGACCTCGACTAGACGGGTCGCCCCCTCGCCGTCGCGTGCGATCTCCTTGGCCAGCGTCCGAGCTACGTCCTCGACGGCCTTCGCGAATACGGGATACTCGGGCGAATCCAGCGTCAGCGGCTCGTTGCCGGCGGCGCCGTTCGCCATGAGGAGGGCCATGTCGCTCGGCGAGGTATCACCGTCCACGGTGACGCGGTTGAAGGTGCGATCCGTGACCCTGCCCAGGGTCTCCTGTAAACACTGCTTCTCGACGGCGGCGTCCGTGGTCAGGAACGCGAGCATGGTGCCCATGTTCGGGTGGATCATGCCGCTCCCCTTGGCAGTCCCACCGATCGTGACGGTCCTCCCCCCGACCTCGACCTGTACCACAGCCTCCTTTGAATGAGTATCCGTGGTGAGGATGGACTCGGCGAAGAGAGTACCGCTCTCACCCAGCTCGCCCGAGGCCGCCTGTATACCGGCAGAGATCTTCTCCATCGGCAGGTGGACCCCAATGACACCCGTCGAGGCCACGGCCACCTCTTTGGCCCCGATCCCGAGCGCCTCGGCCGCGAGCGCCTGCATCGCATACGCATCCTCGATGCCCCGCTCCCCCGTCGCCGCATTGGCGTTGCCGCTGTTCGCAACGACCGCGCGCACGCCACCGGCCTCCACAGCCTCCCGCGTCACGGATAGCGGCGCACCCTTGACGGCGTTGCGGGTGAACACGGCCGCTGTCTGGCACGGAAGCTCCGAGAAGAGGAGCCCGAGATCCCGCCTCCCAGAATTTCGTACCCCGCATACGACCCCGGCCGCTATAAAGCCCGACGGGGCCTCAGCACCCCCAGAGGGAGATTTTATTCTAATTGTTGAATCTTTATTCATCACGGGGCGTTATTGTCGCACCCGCGTGCGAGGGCGTCAACCAATTTATGCAGAAACTTGAATAAATATCCGAAAGTCCTACAATGGGCTGCATGGGACTGAAGGCAGGCGTTTATGGCGGCGGTGGGTATGCGGGGGTCGAGCTCATACGGCTGCTCGGTGGGCACCCTGAGATCGGGGCGATCAGCGTTGCGTCGCGCGGGTATGCGGGGCATGGGATCCGGGAGGTCTATCCGCAGCTCGCCGTCGATGGAGAGTATGTGGCGCCTGAGGAGATCGAGGCTGGCGACCTCGACGTGGCCTTCGTGGCATACGGGCACGGCGAGAGCGCCGGTGCGGTGAAGGAGTTGTTGAGAGAGGGGGCTCATCTGGTCATCGACCTCTCCGCAGACTTCCGGCTGCCTGACGAAGGTCTCTACGGGGAATGGTATGGGGAGCATCCCGCGCCCGAGCTTCTGGTGGAGGCGCACTACGGGTTGCCCGAGGTCTTCGGGGCTGCGGTCGGAAGGCTCGTATCCAACCCTGGATGCTATCCGACGGCGGCCATTCTGGCGCTCGCGCCGGTCGTCAGAAGGATCGATGGGATACGCTCCGTGACCATCAACGCGCTATCTGGGGTGAGCGGGGCCGGGGCGAAGCCCAGCGTGAAGACGCACTTCGTCAGCGTCAACGAGAGCGCGAATGCTTATGGGGCGCCGCGGCACAGGCACACGCCGGAGATAGAGACGATGCTGAGGCGGGTGGGGGAGGTGCCGGAGGTCACTTTCGTTCCACACCTCATCCCCATAACGCGCGGGGAGCTCGAGACCATCGTGGTCGACGTGCAGGACGTGCCAGAGGCTGAGGAGGTTCTCGGATGGTACGCGGAGGACTACGAGGGGTGGGCTTTCGTCGAGGCACGGGAGGAGTACCCGCACGTCGCGCACGTGGCGAACACCAACAGGTGCAGGCTCTCGGCTGCGGTGGACGATAGGGCGGGGAAGTTGCTGCTCTTCTCGGCCGTGGACAATCTGCTCAAGGGCGCCTCGGGGGCTGCGGTGCAGAACATGAACCTGGCGCTCGGCTACGAGGAGGACCTCGGGCTCGAGCACCTCAAGTAGGAGGACGGTTTTGGGAGCGACGAGCGCACACGTGGACAAGACGACGAGGCAGGATCTGATCCTGCGCCTCATCTCCGAGCGCGACCTCGGCACCCAGCAGGACGTCGTGCGGGCGCTCGCCGACGAGGGCGTCGAGGCGGCTCAGGCGACCGTGAGCAGGGATCTTGCAGAACTGGGGGTGCTCAAGGTCGGGAGCCGCTACCTGGCTCTGCCGCACGATCCCGGTTCCGCTGGTATAGAGGTCCTCCCTAGCTTCGTCCTCGGGATAATTCCCGCCCAGAACCAGGTTGTCATCCACACCCGCGACGGGACGGCGGGTGCCGTCTCGAGCGTCCTCGACAGGGTGAAGGGCCTGAAGATAATGGGCACCATCGCAGGCCAGGACACAGTGCTCGCCATAGCCCCCGACGCTGCCGCTGCCAGCGAGGTGGCGAACCTCATCGCCGACGTCTGCCGGGCGAAGACGCGGCCGGCGGGCAACGTAGAGTAGTTGAAGGCCGAACTCTCCGAGGGTACTGGCGCAGCGCCGAAGCTCACCCTTACGGTGCTCGGGGAGCGTCTCGCCGTCTGCAGGCTGGATGGCTGGGCGGAGATCCCCACGTGGGCTACCGGGTCACCCTTCTTCTCGGTTACGCGCACGGAGGACGAGCTCTCCGTCGTCTGCCCCGAGGGGGACGTACCGGAGGATATCTCTCAGGAGCGGGGCTGGCGTGCCCTGAAGCTGGAAGGGCCGTTCGGGCTCTCGATGGTCGGTATCCTCTCTTCGGTCGCGGTGCCGCTCGCTGGAGCTGGCGCGAGCATCTTCGCCCTCTCCACCTTCGACACCGACTACGTGCTCGTCAGAGAGGGGCAACTGGACCTCGCTATCGATGCCCTGCGCGAACACGGACACGAAGTACGAGGGTGAGCGGGGAATGAGGATAAGGTTTTTAAGGCACGCGACGTTCGTCTTCGAGGTGGGTAGCCTGAAGATCATGGTCGATCCCATGCTGGCTCCTGCCGGAGCTGCGGAGCCCGTAGCCAACACGCCCTACCAGCGGCGCAACCCGCTTGTGGACCTGCCGTTCGACGATGAGCAGACACGCGCCCTGCTCGCGGAGATGGATGCTGTGCTCGTCACGCACACCCACAACGACCACTGGGACGGGGAGGCGCGGAACCTCATTCCCGAACGGACCCCGATCCTTTGCCAGCCCGAGGACGAGGACAAGATAAGGGCCGCCGGTTTCGAGCAGGTCACGCCGGTCGAAGACGATCTGGAATGGAAGGGTCTGGGCATCACACGCACCGGCGGGCGGCACGGCACGGGTGAGATCGGAAGGCGGATGGCTCCCGTCTCGGGCTTCGTGGTCGAGAATGAAGGCCCGCCAGGGCTGTATATAGCAGGCGATACGATCTGGTGCCCAGAGGTCGAGGAGGCACTGAGCACCCACAACCCCGGCGTGGTCGTCGTGAATGCCGGCGCGGCACGGTTTCTGGAAGGAGATCCCATCACCATGACCACGGAGGACGTGGTCATGGTGTGCCGCGCCCTGCCAGACGCGCGGGTCGTCGCCGTGCACATGGAGGCCATCAACCACTGCCCGCTCACGCGCGCCGAGCTCGAAGCGGAGCTGCGCAAGGGGACCCTCGCCACACGGGTGAAGATCCCCCGCGACGGCGAAACGTTCGAAGTACCATAGACACATCCCAGGAGGAACCATGCTGGAAGGAAAGAAAGTCGTGCTCGCCTACTCTGGCGGATTAGACACCTCGGTCTGCGTAAAGTGGCTCGAGCAACAGGGAGCGGTGCCATACGCGCTGTACCTCGACCTCGGCCAGGGAGAGCCTGCCGAGGACGTGAAGGCGAAGGCGCTCAAGATAGGCGCCGCCGACGCCTTCGTGCGCGACGCCAGGGCAGAGTTCGCGAACGAGTACGTCGCACCAGCGATCAAGGCCAACGCGCTCTACGGCGGGAAGTACCCGCTCTTCACGGCCCTGGGACGACCGCTCATAGCGAAGAAGCTCGTCGAAGCCGCGCGGGAGGTCGGTGCTACCCACATCGCGCACGGCTCGACGGGGAAGGGCAACGACCAGGTCCGCTTCGACGTAACTACGGCCTCCATCGCCCCCGACCTGACCGTCGTCGCCCCGGTGCGCGACTGGAACATGAGCCGCCCCGAGGAGATGGCCTACGCCGAGGAGCACGGCATCCCCGTCCCTACCACGAAAGAGTCCCCCTACAGCGTGGACGAGAACCTCTGGGGCCGCTCCATCGAGGCAGGGCCA
>CADDZK010000235.1 GCA_902812425.1 Actinomycetota bacterium | reverse complement strand
CCCTCGCGTATCGTCTCGCCTGCAGATGGGCCGTAGGCGTCGATGAGGATGCCCTCGTGCTGCATGGCGTGCCTGAGGCCTGCGACCTCCTCACGCAGCGCCTGGATGCCGAAGACCTGGTTGACGGCCTTGTCCACACGCCTGTCCCCGAGCGGGATCACCAGCTCGTTCTTGCCGTCCTCCCCGAGCCGCATGAGCTGATCGCCTATGGCCATGCCGCCGCGCCCGTACCAGCCGGTCGACTGGGAGTGGGCCCAGGCTGCGTTGGGGTCGCCATAGCGGCTTCTGATGTAGTCGATCATCCAGCCGATCTGCGCGTCAGCGTGAGAGCCTCCGGAGCTCTGGCCGGCCGGCGGCAGCTTCGACTCAGGGAGCGCCTGCGGGATGCCGTAGGCCCCTGAAGAGGCATTGCGCGCAGTGTTGTCCCAGCCACTCTCCCGCTGGGCGAGCTGATCGAAGGAGGACCACTGGTTCGACCACCCGGCCGCATCGACCATCTTTTGGCCGATCTGACGGTTCTCCTCGTTGGATCCACCAGCTCCGAAACTGCCGCCGACCGCGTTGATCTTGCCTGCGATCCAGTCGTGGATCCCATCGACGACCTTCTGGCCGCCGGCACCGGCGATCTGCGCGAAGATGTTGCCGTTCTTCAGCGGATCAAGGAACCTGCTGACGATCGGCTTGACGAAGCGGTTCCACGCTGCATCGAAGGCCGCCTGCGCAAGGCCACCGCCCGCGCTCCCCTTGAAGGCGAAGTCGGTCGGATCGCCGAGATGGAACACCTTCGGGAACGCCCCCGCACCCGCACCGTGGTGGACGCCCTGGGTGGTCGTCGACTCGAAGGTCGTGCCCATGACGTCGCCGGCCATATGCGTGTTGTCCAGGCCGCCCGCGCCGCTGAGAGTTACGCCGACCTCGACCTGTCCCGGGCCGCTCGCGAGCCCCATCTGGTCGTTGTAGTAGGCGTAGGTGCCGCGCCCGGTCTCCGCGTGAGATCCTGAGAGGATCCAGTTCCAAAGACCCGAGCACGAGTAGCCGTCTGGACCCGCGTGCGTGCCCGTTGGGCCGTAGATGTAGGGGTGGCCCATCGCGGCCTCGCCGCGCGAGCGGTAGGTGTTGAGGTCCTGCTCTGTGAGGCCACCAGAGGCGAATCTACGGTAGAAGTAGGGACCGCCGCGCCTGAGGATCTTGGCCGCTCTCCTGCCGCCGCCGAAGTCGCCGCCTCTCTGGTTGGCCGGGACGACGACCTGGCCGAGCTTCCCTGCGATGTGCGACAGGTAGCCCAGGTTGCGCCTGCGGGTAGGCGGCGAGGGGTCGCTCGTGATGAACGCCTCTTCGTGGTCGCCCTCGCCCCAGAGGTTGATCTGCGGCGTTCTCGGGGGCGAGATCCCGCCTGCGGCGAAGCGCCTGCCCTTGGAGTTGCCGACCAGGCCACCGCGGGCAAAGCGGAACTGTCGGGGTGCTGCAACCCGAGCGCTGCCGCTGTGGGGGTTGCCGGCCGTGTTGGTGCCCGAGCCGTTCCCGCCCGATCCACCGGAGCCACCGCCCGTGCCGATGGGGTCGAGCCCCACAGCGTTCAGGACCTTGTTCACCGCTCCGATGATCTGACCCAGGAACTGCTTGACCTTGTTGTAAGCGGTCTCCACGGGGTGCCATATGAAGCCTGATATGGCCGACCAGGCGTCCTCGGCTCCGTGCTTGATGTCCTCCCAGGCGGACTTCAGACCGTTCTTGATGGCCTCGACCGTCGAATGGACTTTGTTCTTTGCCGCATCGATCTTGTCGGAGATGTAGTTCTTGACAGCCTCGAATGCCGCAGAAGTTAGGGACTTTACTGTATTCCAGGCGATCTTGATGACGTTCTTGATGATGTTTAGAGCGGCCTGGACGATCTTCTTCATCGCCTGCCAGGCGATGTCCAGCGCCCTTTTTACTGACTGCCAGGCGCCCTTCCAGTTCCCATTTATGGCCTGCATTCCGGCACGGATCAGGTTGCCGATGATCCGCACCGTGGCAGAGACGGTCGTCTTGATGATCTGCCAGGCTGACTTCAGAATCGAGACGATCTGCTTGTGATTGACCCGCCAGAAGGCGACCAGGGCCGTTATCGCGGGCTTGATCGTCGTCAGCCAGATGAAGCGTATTACCGTACCGACAACCCGACGGATGGCGTTGAACACGGTCGAGGCTGTGCGCTGCAGAAGCGGGAGGTTTGCTCTCCACCAGGAGAGGACCTTCGCAGCCTGCTCACGGAGGAAAGCGATGCCCTTGAGCGCGAGCTGCCTCGCGGCGTTCGCCACCCGGGCCATGGTCATGGCGGTCGGCTGGATCGAGGCCGGCAGGCGGTGGAATATACCCGCAGCCTTGGTAAGGTTGCCTGTGAGAACCGCCCCTACCATCTGGGCGAGCTGCTTGCCTACCTGCCACGCCCTCTGGAAGAGGTTGATCACAGGCTGCAGCGCAGGCCGGATCTGGGCCCAGTGCGTGATGATCAGCGTCACGCCGAGGGCGATCGCCGCTATCAGAAGGCCCCAAGGCCCGAGCATGAAGCGCACGGCGATTCCGAGCCCTCGCGTGGCTGCCGCAGCTACCCGGGAGGCGACACTCCAGGCGGTGGTCGCCGCAGCAGCGATCCGCTGCTTGAGCGTCGTCGCCGCAACTGCGTTGCCCTCGGCGGTCGTCGTCGCAGCCAGGATCTTGCCCTGCGTATTCATCAGCCGGTAGCTGAAGATCAGGCGGCTCAAGGAGCCGAGCAGCCCCAGGACGTCGGTCCGCCGAGGCCACTCATGATGCTGTTTAGAGCAACCATTTCGATTACGACTGACTTCACGCCGGGGGGTAAGGAGTTGAAGAGGTGGAGTAGGCCCGTGATCCGGTTGACGAAGGCGACCAGGACGTTCGATGAGCCCAGGAACGCAGAGGCGAACTTCACGACCTCTGGGATCAGCTTGGCGAGAGCCGGACCTAGCTGGATGAAGGTGTTCTGCAGCAACACCCGGATCGGGGCGAGCGACGCCTTCACCGAGTTGATGACCTGCGCAAGCGTCCCGATCTTGCCACCGGACTGACCCGCCCGGATCACGTTGTCGGCCAGGATGAGAATCTGCCTCGCGGCTTCCAGGGCGAGGGACGCTACCGCTTGCAGAGCGGGCTTGGCCGCGTTCATGAACGCGGTGATCTTCTGCGCTCCGACAGACCCCTTGTCGGTTGCATCGGCGAAATCGCGCATCCCGAAGACCAGCGGATTCAGGATGTTCTCCATATTCGTCGAGCGGTTGACCGCCGCGAATATGTTGAAGATGGCCCGGCCCAGGTCCGTCGCGATGGTTATGACCTGGTACATCCGGCGCTCGAGGAAGCCGATTGCCGCGGCGATCTGCTGAGTCCCCTTCGCACTCTGCGCCCAGGCTGCGAACGCCATGGAGAGCCGCACGACGGAGTTCTGGAGCCTGGCCGCCGGCGGGATCAGGTACTCCAAGATCCGAGTAGCGCCGACGCCGAGCCCAAAGATGGCGTTTTCAGCCCTGAGCGCGGAACGCGAGAGGAAGTTGAAGAAGAGGGTTAGGGTCTTCCCTTGACGAGAGGTCCGGATGAACTCGGAGAACTTCGCGGCCACAGCCGCAAGTGCCCCGCTCGTCGCTGCGATTCTCGGGGTGAACGTCCCGATCTCTTCGTTCCAGTAATCGAGCTCGCGCGTGAAGTAAGGGAAGACGTTGTTACCGACTGCCGCCTGGAGCTTGGCGAGCTGGATGGATGAGTCCTGGGTCTCTGCGGCGAAGCCACGCGCCGCAGCGGTATTGAGGATCTGCATCCTCTGGTACTCTGTCTGGGCCTGCTGGAGCTGGAGGGTTGCGGACTGCAGCTGGAGCTGTGCCTGCGCGTACTCGTCTGTCCCCTTCTTCGCCGAGTTGACCGCGTCTTTAGCCGACTGGAAGGCACTCGTCGCGCTTGACAGTGCGCTCGTGGCCGATGCGACGTTGGTCGGTAGCTGCCCGGCCTGCGAGACGACATAGGCGATACCCGCGCCATAGGCCCTGAGACCGCCTACCGCACCTGCCACTGCCGCGCCGCCGATCGCAGCCGCGCCCGCGAGCCCCGCCCCGATCCCGGTTGCGAGCCTTGCGAGAGCGCCCGTGAGACTTATCGCAAGGGGTATAGCCCCGCCAAGCGCCGCGATGATGCCTACGATCGAGAAGCCCATCGCAAGCGTGCGGACCTCGCGGATCGAGGAGACGACGCCCTGGATGCCCTGCTCCACGCCATGGAAGCTGGCCGAGTCGTAGTCGGCCTTGACCTCGACGTGCGTATCATCGGCAGCCACTCCGGCCTTGAAGGCGTCGATGCGGGCCTTGGCTACGCCGAAGGAGCGGTTGTCGATCTCGGCGCCGATCCGCATGGCGGCCTGGTCGTCACCGAGCGTCTTCAGGGAGGCCTGGATCTGCTTGAGCTCCGCGGTCGAGCGCTTGGACAGATCTCCGAAGGCGTCAGCGAGGCCCTCTGTGGAGCGGCGCACGGTGTCCTGTGAGCGGGCGAGGTCCTCGTGCTGCTTCTGGACACCACCGATGGCCTTGCCCATCTTCTGGAGTGAGGACTCGCTCTTCTTGGCGTTGGCCTCAGATGCGTCCCCGATGTCGTCGAACTTCTTCTCGACGCCCCCGAGGTTCTCCTCGACCCTGGCGCCCTGCTTCTCCAGGTCCTTCCACTCGCGATAGATCTGATCCGAGCCCCTGGACTCGTAGGTTATGAAGAGCCGCAGCAGCTCGTTGATGGTGCTCACCTCCCTCCCGCTTTAGAAGGCACGAAAAAGACCCCCCGAGTGGGGGGCCTAGTGGGTCTCTATGTGCAGCCAAGCGAAGCTAGTCGTCCAGCTTGTCCAGCTCCTCCCGGAGATCTCTCACTTCTGCTACGTCCTCCTCGAAGGCCTCTACGATCGGGCGCGCTTCTACCTGGCGCTCGTCCTCCAGCGAAGCTTCAGGCATCTCGCGGCCCTCGAGGTCCGCCTCCTCTGGCTCCGCCGGTGTGCCCTTCTTCGCCTGCAGGCGCTTGCGCGCCTCGACGACGCGCGAGAGGAAGTCGATGACGTTCTGAGTGGCCCGATCGCCCTGGGCGTGGATGGCAGCCTTCTTCTCCTCGGGCGTAGGCTCGGGCGGGGGCTCTGGGAAGAGGTGGCCCGCGCCATCTCGGGCAAGCCCGAAGAACTCCTCGAAGTGCCAGGGGTGCGAGAGGGCCTTGCTGAAGGCCTCGTCATGAGCGTCTCTGCGGCGCCTCGCGTCCTCTGATGCCCTGTAGTCGGGCTGACGCTTGCCGAGCTCTATGGCTCTCCTGCGCCTGGCCTCTTTGCGGGTCTCGGGTGGGTCCTTCATCATGACCTGGAGGTGGTAGATCACCCTCGACTGGATGTAGTGCCCGACCCTGAAGCGGCGCTCGTCGAGCTCGGCCTTCATCTGCCTACTCTCCCTGATGCGCTCCAGCCGCCCCCAGGCGCGGGCGACCGGCATCTCGAGGATCTCTAGCTCGGTGAATCCGAACTCTTGGATGAGAGGGTCGAGAACCGCCCAGATAGCTTCTTCCCCGCCTCGTACGCACGCATCGAGGAGGTAACAAAAGGCAAAAAATCGTCACGCTCCACCAGCTCGGCGATGATCTCCTGCGTGGTTCCAGGCGGGTAGTTCTCGTACATCTCGAGGATCTTCTGGTCGACCTCGTACTCCACCTGGCGGGTGCTCTTGAGGTTCTGGACGATGATCGGCTCCTCGTCGAACTCATCACCTTTGCCTGCCCGCTCGAGTTCCGCGCGCCTGTTCTGCTGCGCCTCTGCGTCCTTGAGCTGCTTGCGCTGGCGAGCCTGATCAGCCTCCGAGATCTCCTTGGCAAGCTCCTTGCGATCAGCTACGCCGATCAGGTCGGCGCAGAAAAGCTGGATGTCGCGCGGTGCATGCGAGAAGAGCGCTGCGACGCCCGCGGCCATGATCATGTTCTCGTCGCGGGTAGCCGCGGCCATCCGGATCCCCTCATCGCCCATGACCTTGCCGATCATGGCGGCGACCTTGAAGGTGTCGCCGTCGCGCAGCTTGCGGACACTCCAGTCCTTCTCGAAGGAGATACCGATGACCTCGGCTTCCTCTGCCTCGAAGTCCTCCCGAGTGGGGCCCTTGTCGAGTTCCTCCATATACTCCTCCGGACGGGTCTTCTCCTGGGTCATTGCTCGACCTTCCTTTCACGTAAGAGGGGCCTGCTCTAGGTGGCAGGCCCCTCGGTTACTTCCTCGCCCCTGGGCCCTCTTTAGGCCGCTGCGGGGATCTCCAGCGTGTGGATGCGGTACGAGGGCTTCTCGCGCCCGGTCGCCTTGTCGACCTTCCTCAGGTCGATGTGCGCGCGGAGCTCCATCGATACACCGGTCAAGTTGCCGTCCTCGTCCGGCTCGAACTCGAAGGAGTCCGAACGGTTGAGGCAGTTGTCGAGCTCGATGACGAAGCCGCTGGTCTTGATGTCGCCGGTGTCCGGGTCGATCAGCGGGCACACGAGCAGGACGTTGCGGACGTAGTCCGTGAT
>CADDZK010000234.1 GCA_902812425.1 Actinomycetota bacterium | reverse complement strand
ACACAGACCACGGCGACTACTCGTTCGAGCGTCAGGCGGGATCCAGCGGGCTGGTGCTGGGTCGCAAGACCTACGGGGGTCTGGCGGGGTACTGGCCGAGCCAGTCGGGCAGGTGGGCGGATATGGTCAACTCGCTGCCGAAGTACGTTATGTCCAGGACCCTGTCCGGAGATCTCGCGTGGAACGCGACCCTGCTCGCAGGGGACCTCGAGGAATCGATCCCGAGGCTGAAGGACGACGTCGACGGTGACCTGTTCATGCACGGGAGCGGCGAGGCCGCGTACGCCCTCGCCGAGAGGGGTCTGATCGACGAGTACGAGGTGTACCTGAACCCACTCGTCTGGGGCCAGGGGAACGTCCACGTACTCGGCGACAGAGGAACCGTCCGGATGAGGCTCGAGGACGTGAAGCGGTTCGAATCCGGAGTGGTCCTCCTCACCTATCTCCCGGCGACTTGACGCTAGGGGCGATTCTCGGAACAGGCGGCAAGTGTAACGATCAAGGACAGCACCAGCACGGCTTTTAGCACGGTCCCGATCACATCGGAGTCGGTCTACTGCAGTGCGACGTTCTTCTGAGAACGACGGCTTCTCCGAAGTTGGGCGCAGGGTATTCGGGGACGTTCCCACCTCTGGGGCCGTAGGACGATCCGTGTATAGTGGGCAAGCGTCGGAAGACAACGGGCACAAGGGTCGTATCCATGGACTATCCATCACTGTCCGAAGTGAGGCGCTTGGTGGAGGAGGCGAACGTGCCGCGCTGGCGGGGCGATGCCTCAGACGCCCGCCGCGCCGAGCGACAGCTCGACGACCTCTTTAGGACCCCTCACGCCTTAGCGACCTACGAAACGCTTGCTCCTGGCCGACCCAACCACTACGTACTTGCGCCCTTGGGGGGCGAGTGGACGGAGGTCCTCATCGAGGGAGATCTGATCCCCTTGGGATGGGGGACGGCACTAGGGTACCCTGGGTTCCGCCCTCGGGCCGGGAGAGAAGCCGTGGCGGTGTGGATGTTGAGAGCCTCCCGATTGGCGGGCGCTTGGTCCGAGCCAGACCGCTTCGAGGGCGAGGGGTATCGGCGCATCTTGGTGCCGGTGTTCGCCAAGGAGATGGGCTCCGCGCAGGAGGCGGGTGGGCGGCGGCTTCACACGGTCGCCAACCTCTATGCCCCAGCCGAGGCCGGCCCCGATGCAGACGCGCCCTGACGCTTCACTGCAGCCCCGCCAAGCCCTACTCACCCAAGCTCGTAGAAGGGTTGTTCTGCGAACTACTTCACCTTTGGAGTGATCTACGAACTTCGCCCTAACGGAGTTCTCGGAAACTCGAGGGAGATCGGTTATTCGATCGACAAGGGCGGTCCGACGAACTCCACGCCATGCGAACTGAACACCCTCTGGAGCTCCTCGCGCTCCGGGGTGCCGCCCAACTTCGCAACTTCTTCGAAGAGCTATTCTACCTAGCCCGCCGGCTGCAAGGCGGCGAAGGAGCGAATCCCCTGGCCCCAACTCGTAGCGCTCCTCTCCGACCTCGATTACGTACTCGCCCTCCAGGACGTAGAACCACTCGTCCTGCTCGTGGTGCAGGTGCCTAACCGGCCCGCCCTTGTGCAAAGAGGTGACCTCGGTGACGCAGAGGCCACCGCCCGTGTCCAGGGCCGAAACCTTGATGTCGATCGCCGTCCTCGCAAGCCGGATGTCGTGCTGCCTGCGCGACCGAGTTCCCCCGGCCGGCACGTAAGTCGCATGCATCTTCGAGCCTCCTCTGCCACGAGCGTTCCTTTCGGGTCGCCGCCGATCCCGGTAGACCATGATGCCACCCGTTGGGGCTTGACGCGTCGGACCGACAGCACTATTCACCGAAGTGCCTAGAAAGGGTCTAAGACGTCCAAATACGAGGATCTGTATAGCCCTATCCTTATGAGGGAGAAGCGTGCCTTCAAGATCCCCTGACATGTGGGAAGCGTGCATAAAGATTCGCCCTGCTGGATGTCGCGCCGTCGGGGAGAGAGCGACCCGTTTCGCTTATCCTCGCAGACTTTGCGCACTACGCGAGGAGTCACATGCTCAGATCCCCTCCCGCATCGAGGTGTACACTAAAACGTAATCCCGTTGTTCTAATCGGCGTTCGTCGACGCATTGTCGGTCGCGGCAACGGCAACTGCCGGTGGCGCCTCCTCGCGGGCCTCGCGTATTCAAGAGGACTCCTCCCCGTAACACTTTCCGTAACGTTTGGGAGACGATAGTGCTGTAGAGTAGTGTCGTGACGGAAGGGGCAAGCCAACAGGGTAGGTGAGTAGGTGGGATGAGTAGCCGTGCCTCAGCGTCAGCCACCTCCTTGCGCGGGCCCTGGCTGGACATCGCTCGGGCGGCATGGGTCGTTATCGCCACGCTAGCACTGCTCCTGTTCCTCGGTTCTATCCCTGGCTACATTTCTAATATTCTTCGCCTCGGCCAAGCCGACTGGATAGGGGCTCGCGTCGAGGCTCCTGCCAGTTTGGTATTTCTCGTTGAGCTACTTGGTGTGCTGGTCTCCATCACCTCTGCCGTTGTGTGCCTTAGCCTCGCTAGCGTGCTCTTCTTGCGCAAATCTGACGACTGGATGGTCATATTCATTTCGTCGTACCTTCTCGTATACGGAACAGTACTGGTTGGCCCGTTGGAGACAGCAGAAATCTTCTACCCTTGGTGGCCGTCCCTAGCAGTGGACGTGATCCAACCCTTGTTCTTCACGATGCCAACCATAGCGCTCTTCGTTCTCTTTCCCGACGGTAGATTTGTCCTCTCCTGGACACGCTGGCTGCTCGTTTTCTCGATCCCACTGACAGTGGCGGTTCTCTACGTGCCACCCTCCTACTTGTGGGCTCTTGTAGGCACGATCGTGGTCGGTGCCTTGTATGCACAGATCTATCGCTACCGCTACGTTTCCACACCGACCGAGCGACAACAGACTAAATGGGTATTGTTTGGCGTCCTATTGTGGCTGGGGCTGATGGCGCTGCTCAGCGTACCTTACATTATCGAGTTGAACCTTCCGCCTGGCGGCCCTCTGCCCTGGTGGACCCTTGTCGGTAGCACTGGGTGGTCACTGACGTTGACCATCGTGCCCCTCGCACTGAGCATTGCTGTTCTGCGTTACCGCCTCTACGAGATAGACCTACTCATAAACCGCACTCTCGTCTACGGGTCTCTTACGGCGACCCTGGTACTCGTCTACTTCGGCGGCATAACTGCTACTCAGGCACTTTTCCGTGTACTCACCGGCCACGAGAAGCAGACTCAACTGTCTATAGTCGTTTCCACCCTAGTGTTAGCGGCCTTATTCAGCCCACTGCGCCGTCGGGTGCAGGGGTTCGTCGATCGGCGCTTCTACCGCAGGAAGTACGATGCCAGAAAGACCCTTGAGGCGTTCTCTTCGAAGCTGCGAGAGGAGACGAACCTAGAAGCGTTGAATGCCGAACTAGTGAAGGTAGTAAGGGAGACGATGCAACCGGCACACGTCTCTTTGTGGTTCAGGGAGCCGCAGGCGCGTACGCGACGGCTCTCGTAATGAACTACCGCTGACCGCTCCTTCCTTAGAGGTGCCGGCGGCAACAATCAACTGCGATCAGGAAAGGATGGATAGGCGCATGACGATTGGCGACACCAAACTCGCTGCACGAGTGCCGCCCGGACCACGCGGCAATGTGGTATTAGGCAGCATCAGCGATATCTATCGAGATCGGCTGCGCTTCGTGCTCGACGTGGCCAGCACGTACGGAGACGTCGCTCAGTATCGCGTTGCGCACATGAGGATGTATCAGGTGAACTCGCCAGAGGGTGTCGGGCGCCTTCTGCACGACAACCACCGCAACTATTCGAAGGATGTGGCGACGTTCGGGACGCTCAAGCTGTTCCTGGGCAACGGGTTGTTCACCAGCGACGGCGAGTTCTGGCGACGCCAGCGTCGTCTCGCGCAGCCCGCTTTCCACCGGCGGCGCGTCGCCGCCTTCGGCGGGCTGATGACTGAAGCGACCCTGGCGATGCTGGAGCGCTGGCAGCTACGCATGGACCAAGGCCGGCAGCTCGAGGTGGCCTCCGAGTTCATGCGCCTTACGATGGAGGTCGTGACGCGGGCGCTGTTCAGCACCTCCGTCGAAGGGGATATAAACAAGATCGGTAGCGCGATCACTACGCTTTTGGACGACGTGACCTTCCGGTTCACGTTCCCCTTCTACCCTCCCCTTAAGGTGCCGACACCCCGCAACCGCCGCTTCTTGGCCGCACGCGAAACGCTCGACGGGATCGTTTACCGGATCATCGCCGAGCGGCGGCAGTGGCCCGATGAGCACGATGATCTGCTGGCGATGCTCATGGAAGCGAGGGACGAGGAGACCGGAGAGGGGATGAGCGACAAGCAGCTGCGCGACGAGGTGGTCACACTCTTCCTGGCTGGCCACGAGACGACGGCCAACGCCCTCACCTGGGCCTCATACCTACTCTCTGCGCACGTAGCGATCGAGCGCCGGCTGCGAGCAGAGGTCGATGAAGTACTCCAGGGGCGCATCCCTACCGCTTCAGACCTGCCCAAGCTGCCCTACACGCGTATGGTGATAGACGAAACGCTCCGGCTGTACCCGCCTGCCTGGATCACCAACCGTCGAGCGATCGAAGCCGACACGGTGTGCGGATACCACATCCCCGCCGGCGCGACGGTCTCCATCAGCCCATACGTGACACACCGCGATCCGACATTGTGGGAGAACCCCGAGGGCTTCGACCCTGAGAGGTTCTCCCCAGAACGATCGGTCGGCCGAACGCACTACGCGTACTTCCCATTCGGAGGCGGGCCACGCCAATGCATCGGCAAAGGCTTCGCGCTAATGGAAGCGACGCTGGTGCTCGCCCTGCTCACGCAGCACTACGAGCTACACCTTGTGCCCGGACGAAAGGTCGAGACGGAGGCGCTGGCTACGCTGCGTCCGCGCTATGGTATGTGGATGACGACGCATCCGCGCTGAGCGAGACCTGAGGGAGCAAGCCTGACGTTGAATCGTAGTCCCGTTGTCCTAATCGGCGTTGCCCGACACGGAGGCGATCGCGACAACTGACCTCGCCGACATCGTCACTCAGAGCAGACAAAGGAGGTTGCAAGAAGTTCGCGCCCGGGGACTATAGATGGCATCATGACTTGCGCAAGAGTGCTCGCGTACAGGGCAAAGGAAAGGCGATGGCATCCAATCCTCTTATCGGCACATGGAGGCTCGTATCCTGGGAAAATAGGAGCCTTGCCGATGGACAGGTCAGTTACCCTCTGGGCGAGGATGCTGTAGGGTACATCATCTACGGCCAGGATAGGTACATGTCCGTGGCCATCATGACACCTGAGCGCTCAACGTTCGCCGCCGGAGATCTTCTGAGCGGGAGCGCACAGGAGAGAGCGCGGGCCGCTGGCACCTACGTCTCCTACTGTGGCCGCTACGAGTTCCTGGGAGAGACGGTAATACATTATGTGGAACTCAGCCTATTCCCCAATTGGGTCGGTGTAGAGCAGGAACGCCTGGTTAAACTTGAGGAGAATCGGTTGACGTTGAGCACGCGCCCGATACTACTCAGTGGCGAGCAACGAACTGCCCACCTGATCTGGGAGCGTGTTTGAACGTCCAAGCAACAAGCTCATCCCTTACCTGAGTACTTTGAAAGGAGGCACTCTAAGAAGTTGAGGCGCGGGCCCTGCACTCGCTCAGCTAGCAAGCCCCAGACGACTTACAGAGGTGGTCCCACGAACTCGGAGTCGTACTTCTGGTTTATCTGCTCTGCGCTCCTTCCTCGTCCCTTGCTCCGATTCGCATCTTCTCCTTGCTCGGTGCGCAACTGAGCGAACTCCTCGAAGGAGTGCTCCAAGCCCCCCGGTATGTAGGCCGCCAGCACCTTGCAGGGGCCGGTTCCTATACCCTTGGCGGCGTGGACCGTCCCCCTAGGGATGAAGACGAATGACCCCGGCCTCGCACTGACCTGGCGCTCGCCGACGAGGAAGAGGAACTCTCCCTCAAGGACGTAGAACAGCTCGTCGTGACTGTGGTGGATATGGCGAGGTGGCCCATACCCCGGCGGGCTCGTCGCTTCAAGGAAGCCGATCGAGCCTCCGGTCTGCTCGCTGGTAGCTTTGAGCGTTATGGCATCCGTCCCCGGGATTGTGTAGCCCTCCCCCGGTCCCAGGATGATGCCCTCCGAAGCGGTTCCCTGCTCTCCTTGCCCAGCAGATTCCTCGTTCACAGGTGCGCCTCCTCTCCGCCTGAGCTATGTTAGCTACTTCTATTTTATTCACCCGACAGCCTGGAAGGGGTCTACACTGAAGGTCGCGTCGGAGCATGGCCTATAGCATCATGTGCTGGGCACAGTGGCTCTGGGGAAGAGTATGAGGAGGACTAGAGCATGTCGGCAGAGGATAACAAGGCCCTAGTCCGTCGCTTCGTCGATGAGGTCCAAAGCGGGGGCAACATCGACCTGATTGACGAGATCTGCTCTCCGGAGTTCGTCAACCACAGCGTCCCACCTGGGCTGCCCGCAGACTGTGATGGGATCAAGA
>CADDZK010000233.1 GCA_902812425.1 Actinomycetota bacterium | reverse complement strand
GTGTTATAGAAAGACCTCCAGAAGTTGCCATCCTGAAACATCCTTGTGTAGTTGTCCAGACCTACGAATGTGGCGGTGCCGATCAGGGACCACTGTGTCAGGCTGACGTAGAAGGCGAAGATAATCGGCACGAAGATGAACACGGTGAACACCACCACGTTCGGGGTAATGAATATGTATGGGATAACACGCTTCTGGTGGCGTTCCCACCATGCCCGGATGCCTCCGGGGCGGCCTGCTTTGGATGACCGGTCTTCGAGATGTTGCGTGCTCATCTGCCTCGCCACCTCTCCAGCTAACGGCTCAGAGCCTGCTGTATGCCGCTCGAGATGTTCTTCGCCGTCTCATTGGCCGACTGGCCGGTCTTGAAGGCAGCCTCAAGTTGGTCCTCCAGCACCTGTTCTATGTCGCTGAACTTTGGCACCGCCTGTTCCATAGCCATCGCCTGGGGTACGGTCGTGGACTGCTTGACGAACTTATCCATAATCTCAGGACGCAGCTGGTAGTCCAGACCCTGCTGAACGAGTTTCTTGCGAACCGGTATGAACTGTGCCGTTATGCAAAATTGTTTCATCTGCTCCGGACTGCCTAGGAACTTGAGGAAGTCCGCGGCTAGCTCCGGATTACTTGCATCCTTGGTTATTGCGATGGCGTTGCCCCCGAGGTCCGAGGCCATCTGCTTGTCCCTGATCATGTAGGTTACATCCCAGGGGTCTTTCATACTGTCCTTGAGAAACGGCATCAGCCAGTCTCCGTTGAGCATCATCGCTGTCGTGTTGTTGGCAAAAAGGGTCTCTATCTCCTCGTTGCTCTTGATAGAGGTACTTGGCGGGACGAGGTTTTCCTTGAACCAGCTCTGGGTGAACTCGATGGTCTGTACCCCGGCAGTGTTGTCAATCATCGGTTTCTTGAGGTTGTTGGTGAGCAGTTGACCCCCACGCTGGAACAGGAACCACATCCACCGGTAAGCTGAGTTCTGCCAGGCCATCGCGAACGGGTACTTGACCATGCCTGACTTCTTGATCTTACTCGAGAGTGACATGAACTCGTCCCACGTCCAGCTCTCGTTGAGGCTCGTGGGTACGTCTATCCCAAGCTTGTCGAATATCCTGACGTTGTAGAAGATGGCCATGGTGTCGGTATGCTGGGGCATACCGTAGGGCTTCCCGTTGTATGTCACCGCCGACCACACGGCCGGGTTGAAGGCATCGCTGTAAGCCTTGGGTAAGTATTTAGAGAGATCTACCAGGGCTCCCTGCGAACTGAATTTGCCCATAAACTGGTACTGTATGCGTGCGAGATCCGGCGCGTTGCCAGCAGCCATGCGTGTGGTGAGTGTCTGATAACTGTCATAGGGCTTGACTTGCAGGTTTATCTTCGCCTTATGGTTTTTCTTCTCATAAGCGTCGATGATCTGGCGAAATCCCTTCTCCTCAGCGGGATTGGCCCACACGAGAAAACTCAAGGACCCAGATCCGGAGCTACCTCCTCCACACCCAGCTAGACCCAGAACAGATGCACCGAGGATCGCGCCGCCCCCGCCTTCAGGAAGGCACGTCGGCTGTACTTGTTGCCCTCCGATCTCTCGTTAGCTTCCAAGGCCGCCCCTTTCCTCACCTTGAACCTCCGCCTTCGCACCCTTCTAATAGAAGCAATCCCGCGCCGGCTCCAGCGCTCGCAGCCAAGAATTCTTTACGGGTTAATTTCTGACTCGCAACCACGCTCCGGTAAGGGCTAGTGCTTCCTCCTTCCCCGTTACGGTACACCTAGTCCCCACACTTGAGTGTCCTGTTACTAGTACCTTACTCCTCGCCTAGAGGTCAGTCAATGTGCACAAACACGTGGTGCACGCCTCTCACCTCAATCACCGTGGCAGCCCCGAAAGGGATAGGTTTGAGGCTCTCCTCCGATAGGTAAAACGCATCGCTACTGCAAACCCCAAACGAGACGAAGCACACTCTCGAGCATAGACCGGTCACGTGCGACTTGCTCGCGGCGACGCCAGCGATCCCTGAACCGGCGACCGGTCGCGCTCTGCTTGGTGAAGCGACGCTACTCCTGTAATGAGGAGCCAGTCGCCGCTTGCGTCGAAGATGAGCTCACCGCGACCGGACTGGTTGAGGGCGGCGACGGTCATCGCCACGACCCCGTCACCAAGAGCACGATCACGACCCACGTCTAGAGCACCAGTTCCACGAGAATGTCATTGTCCAACACCATAAGCAAAGACCTCCTTGATGTGGACGGCAGATGATCGCCCGCCGCCCGAGGTTTTGGCGCAAGGATTCCCGGTCGAGAACCAGAGCCGCCATCGCAAACCTCCCACACGATCAGGGCGGCTATGGCTATCGCCAGCTCCTCGTGGCCCATCATGAATCTCCTCTTCTCTCTAGATGCGAACGTAGCATCTCGCGGCAAGTGATCAGTAAAGGGTTCATAAAGGGCTTGTTAAGGGTCTACCGACGGGACATAATTGCACGCCTATTCACCAAAGGGCGTGAGGATGAGCGTCGGGCGGCTCTTGTGGCCTCCGCAGGGCCTCAGATCCATCCGAAAAGGGAGGGCACCGAGGAACCACTTGGTCTCGGGGGCGCCGTGGTTCCTTGGCCACCCGTAGGAGACGTGCGAGAGCTCCTCGGCTCCGGGACTGTCGGGCTTGCAGCCGCAGTGGGGGTACTCGGTGGCGGTCGTGGAGTCGTAGTTGCCAGCGATGCCGAGGATGCCCTGCTCGCGTATCAGGGCGACTACTTGTTGGGCCAGGAGGCGTACCGACAAGGTTGCCCAGGTGGTATATGGCGTTCCCGTCCCCCAGCGAATCGATGTCTTCGAGCACCGGCACCAGAGCTGGACTTCAGGCCGAGAACTCCAACAGAGCCTCCACCCCCGTAAGGGTCCAGGAGCTGTAGGGCGTACCCGCTGCAGGGTGCAGCACCCTTCAGTAACACCCACGTTACTAACATTCATGTAACTAACATAGGTGTTAGTAATACAGAAGGCCCCACATAAGGGGGCCTTTCTCATACCACAGGTGAGGCAATACGTGCCTAGTAGTCATGAGCACTCAAGATAGCAAGCCACGGTAAGGACTTGTTTGAAGTGCGTTTACATGGCATGCCCATAGCGGCAGCGCTTGGTGCATGAGGCTTCCGGCTCTCGCTTGCAAGCACCTCTCAAAGGTCGATCTGAGAGAGCACTTGATCGGACGTAGCATGGCTGATCGGAACCATTACTTACGTCTTAACACGTTAGAAACTGACAGTGATTTGACAGTTACCGGGGCTAACATCGGTCGACAATCTGAAACGCACGCTATGGAAACTGGGCTTATCTAAGCGGATTTTGGAACACCTGGGAACATCGACGACGTATCGAAGCCGCCCTCGCATGGCGGAGGTCAGGGGTTCAAGTCCCCTCGGGTCCACTCTAAAAATCCGCTTAGATAAGCGTTAAATCTGCGTATAGGCAAGAGCCTGGAAACTATTCTGGTCTTTACTACACCAACGTGGCTATTCAAGAGTTCAGATAAACGAGGCTCTGTGCAAGATCTTATGTCACATCCCATCCGTTCTCTGCCACGCGATGCACAGCATCGATGGAAGGGAAGGTGCCCCATGACGACCGGACATCGCGAGGACTCGCCTGCGGAGCAAGCGCCCTACGCGCGTCGGGTGAGCCGAGAGTCTTCCGTCTCGTACATGGACTACCTCTTTAGCGTCTTGGCCAACTCCGAGGAGACCGATGGGCGCTTCGGCCTGATGGAGATGGTAGCACCCAAGGGCCGCGAGCCTTCGCGCCACCTCCACTACACCGATGACGAGAGCTTCTACTTGCTCGATGGCGAGCTCACCTTCTACGTGGGCGAAAAGACGTACTCGGCCGGTCCTGGCACGTTCGTGTTCTTCCGCACGGCGTAGCCCACTGCTATACCTTCGAGACCGACTCGGTCCGCATGCTCTCCATCGTCGCGCCGGGCGGATTGGAGAAGCACTTCCGCGATCCTCGCTTCAGCGAGCCGGCCAAGGACACGACGTTGCCGACACCTGGCGGAGCGCCCGATCTGGAAGTACTGGAGGCCATGGCCGAAGACCTGGCGAGCTACGGCACCGAGGTAGTCGACCCTCCGGCCCGCCGCGGGAAGGCTAGGAACACCTTCCTCCTATCCGAACTTCCTAGAACGCCAACGCGGAGTTCGCAGAAGGCCCCTTCCACTCGCGTGAATAGAGCGCTACTCGCCTGTATGCTCGCGCTGTGGGGCGGTCTTGGGGCGCAGCCACAAAGAGACATGGGTCGGCTGCATCGTCTCCCTGGCCACCCCCACCAGATCGTCGCTTAGGGTCTCCAGATCCGTCTCCTCTCGCAACCGGGAGCCGAAGAGTTTCAGCGTCTTTGCGGCATCGTACTTGCGCCGGTAGAAGAGCCGGTCCACGAACGCTTGCGCCCTTCGGCGCAGCGGGTTGAACAGGGCCGCGATCGCTAGCGTCGAGGCCACCACCGCGAGGGTGGACTCCTGGCCGGTTAGAGCGCGGAAGACACTCTGCAGGCCAACCACACCCCCGACGTAGACCAGCGCAAGGGTCGCCGTGAGAGGTCCGTAGACGAGGGCGCGATTGATAATAACGTCTACCTCGTAGAGCCCGGAGCGCACCATGGCCACACCTATGGACAGCGGGATCAGGAGGACGAACCCCTCGATGAGCGTGGTGCCGATCATCTGGCCTAGCGGCCCGGAATGCTTGAGCGCCGGGATGAGGTTGCCCAGCGCGATCGTCCCCGCAAACCCAAGAAGCCCCGCCGCCACTCCGAAGATCACCCACTTTGTCTGCTGGCGGTGCACGGGGGTCGATACCCTCCGGTAGCGGTAGACTTGGGCGAGCACCAGGGTACCTAAGTAAACAGCGGCGATGAGGGGTTCGATAAGAAGGTTCAGAGGCGAATGCGGAAAGAAGATGTTGGGCACCCACAAAGCAGCCCAAACTAGCGCGAGCCAGCGCGTCCAGGGGGGCACGAACCTCCCGTCGGGAAAGACGTAGAAGAAGACGGCGAAGCAGACCAGTGCCACGTACTCAAGTAAATGGACGGGGTGCCACAGGACAGGGTGAGCCGCCGCCGCAGCCTCCAGGACATCTCTGTTGATAACCGCCCCCCCGAACGTTAGAAGCGTGAAAGCAACGAAGAGGGCCATGCGGTCCTCCGCCTTGTGCCAGAAGATCACGCCGGCGACGGCTGCAAATACCAGCACGGCGACTACCGGTGCTACGACTGCGACGTAGGCGCTGTAGAACTGCGGAGATAGGCCGAAGTCCCGAAGCGCCCGCACGCCTTCGGGTGTGAGGCGAGTGGTCCCTTCGGAATGGGCGCACGCTGCGGTCCGGCACACGCTCTTGTATTTCGCGTACGAGTAGGGGAGGCCAACCGCGTTAAGCCCCAACACGATAGTGGCAAGGGCCGCCCACACCGACCGCACAAGCAGACGAGAGCGTCCACCCTGCTGATCTTGAGCTGTCGAACTCATCCGGGTTCCACCTTAGCCGCATCTTACATCACGATTGTCTTGCGAGCGTTACGACGGCTATTACGAGTAGAAGTAGCTTCAAGGCGAACTTCCGAGAACAAAAACAGGCGGAGTCCGCAGAATCTCTATGCCACGCGGTTGGACGAGCAGCGCGGGAAATTAACTGATAGAGCTGAGACCGTAAGGAGCCTCATGGGAAAGACCTGACTGCGGTACACCAACCACTACACCAACGCGGCCAGAAATCGCCCGCATACAACTACGCACAAGATTCGTTGTATTCCTTATATCTATGGCAAGTCCTCTCCCCGATCATAAACAAAGGCGCACGTCCACAAGCAAACATTACCGCCCTCGCATGGCGGAGGTCAGGGATTCAAGTCCCCTCGGGTCCACTCCTTTTTCGCCCATCTATGCAGGATATGCTTCTGAAAGAGAGTCCGGCTTCACGCCGGGGGCTGACGTCACGGTAACCCGCTCAGGAGGAATCTATGCCCCTAGCTTTTCGCGCCTCCTGAGCGCGTAGGCCATGATCACTGCGTGTCCCGCTATGCCGGCCAGAATGCCAAGCACGTTGAAGAGGATGCTGTGTTGGATGGCGCCGCTTATGTAGACGAGCAGGAAGACTCCCCAGGGCAAGAACAATACGACGGAGGTAAACAGACCGGGGTTGTACCTCCTGAGCATCACGGTGGTGGCGATGTGGGAGCCCCCATTGATCAAAGTCAGATACACGGGCATCAGGGCCAATCCCAACGCGACGTACTTCGCCAGATAGAACGAGACCAAGAATAGTAGCCACACGTCGATAACGTTGATCCAGAAGGCCGAGACCTTCGTCAGGACCTCGCGCCCTTTGCCTATGGTCGCGTTAAAGAACGCGACGAACCTCCCGTGCGCGTGTTCCTCGTACTGGTGGATCATGTACGCGGGCAACAACGTGTAAGCGAGCACCAACGCCACGTTGTCGGCGGTGAGCAGGACCGGCAGCGAACACAACATCAGCACCGCCGCAGGGAGTGCCAGGCGAGACCAGTTGTCCACGAACCAGACCC
>CADDZK010000232.1 GCA_902812425.1 Actinomycetota bacterium | reverse complement strand
CGCCGAGATTGGAGATCCAGCGACCTTTCTTGACGAGCGGAACGACGGCGCACGAGATATTGCCCAACGCGCGTAACGCCTCGCGCTCCGCCTCGGGTAGGTTTTCGTCCCGGTTTACATCCGAGGTGGCGAACGTCTGTCCGGCGCGTAAGATCTCACTCGCCGTGCCGAAGTCGCTCGCGGCAAACCGCCCGATTAACTTCGGGGAATCGCCGCGCACGTAGTTGTCGTCGATCTTGATGGTCTCGTCGTCCTCGATCTCGGCATACAGTGCGCGGTCGACCGCGAGGCGTTCGCCCACGACGCGCAACGCCGCACTCTGGATCTCGACCGGGTCGGTGAGCGGGCGCAGCGCGTCGGCGAGCGCGACGCCGAACGCGTCGCGCTCTGCGGCGCGGCGTGCATCTTCCTCCGCCTGCTTGCGCTCCGTGACGTCGCGGAAGTTGGCGACGAGGCCACCGATGGTCGGGTCCTCGAAGAGGTTGGTGAAGGTTCCCTCGAGCCAGCGCCACTCACCCGACTCGTGTCGGTAGCGGTGCTGGATGGTGACGCTGTGGCCGGGGTTGTCCTCCAGCTCGCCGAAGGCCTCCCTGCAGCGTTCGAGGTCGTCGGGGTGGACGTGGCCGTCCGCGAGCGGGTTCGAGCCGACGAACTCCTCTACGGGGTGGCCGCAGACGGCCTCTATCGAGGGGCTGGCGAAGCGTATGGTCCCGTCACGGTCGCTGATGGTGATGACGTCTGCGCCCTTCTCGATCAGGGTGCGCCACCGTTCCTCGTTGCGCCTGAGCGCCTCGCGGGCGCGCCTCCCTTCCGTGACGTCCCGGATGTACGTAGAGACGCCCCCCTCTGAGGGGTACACGCGGCCGCCCAGCCACTTGTCGAGCGGACGGAGGTACTCCTCGTACTCGACCACCTCCTTATTCCTGGCGGCGCGGCGCATCTCCGTCTCGAACTTCGTGCCTGAGATCTCGGGTATTCCCTCCCAGACGACCCTGCCGAGTAGCCCGTCCGGGTCTTTGCCGATCCCCCGGACCATCTCCGCCGCGGCCGCGTTTATGTACGTGAAGCGCCAGTCGGGGTCGAAAGAGAAGAACGCGTCGCCCATGCTCTCCAGGACCTCCACGGTCCGCCGGCGCGCCGCCTCGGCCTCGGCGTGGGCCCTCCGCTCGCGGTGCAGGATAATCTCGCGCCCCTTCTCCGCCCGCCGCCGCTCGGCGAACTGGCCGATCTGGCCGCCTATGGCGCTCGTCACGCGCAAGAGCTCCTCGTCGGGCGGAGCTACCTCGTCCCAGAAGAGCTCGAAGACGCCGGCGGTCCTGCCGCCGTCCCGCGCGGGGAAGGCGAGGGCCGAGCGCAGCCCCGAAGCCTCGGCCGCCGACCGCCGGAGAAAGTGCTCGTCCGCCAGAACGTCCTCGATCCACACGGGCCTGCCCGCGGCCCACGCCCGTCCCGGCAGCCCCTCGTCGCGCCTGAGGCTCAACCTGCGGCATGCCTCCTCGAAGGTCTCTTCCCGGTGGTCGTCCGGCGCGGGCCAGAGGGTGTGCAGGCCGAGCCTGTTGTCTTGCATGGACCAGTAGGCGCCTAGCGACGACCCGAGCTCGCGCACGAGCGTGCGGAGGATGCTCTCCGAGGCTTCCTCGATCTCGCCCGCCTCCGCGAGCACGCGCCCGACGGCGTACTGGGCGGCGATGCGCTGTCTCGAGCGTCGCCTGGCCGCGCTGGTCTCGTGCATGGTGGCGGCGAAGGCCCTGCCCGTCGAACGCAACTCGTCGAAGCGCCTGTGCGCCTCTGATAGCGCCGCGCGCGTCGCCCTCTCGCGGGCCTGCGCCCTCTCGAGCTCGCCCTTGAGGCGCTCGATCTCGGCGTCCCGTCCGTCGGCGGGACGCCCGCCCGTCGCCCCGTTCTCCTGCATCCGCCGGGTCGCGAACTTCACGCTTCCCGATCCTCGTCCTGCTGCTCGCGCACCAGGATCACGCCGCCCATCTCCCCGCCCCCGATGGGCCTGCCGTCGGCGACGAAGCGCCCGCGCGTGCCGTCCTGCCTGATGGCGGTGAACTTCAGGGTGAAGGATTCGCCCCCGGAGACGCGGGACTGCGGGGTCTCGCCCGGCGGCATGTCGTTGCCGAGGTCGTCGAGGGCCTCGAAGTCGGTATCGCCGAAGATCTTCGCGTAGGCGGCGTTCATGAGCGCTACCCTTCCCGCGGCGTTTATGACCACCACGGCTTCGGGGATGTTCTCCAGAATGGCCCGCAACCTTCCCTGCTCCTCCTGGTTGGAGCGCGCGAGATCCTGCAGCTCGACGGTGCGCGCCTGCAGGTCCTCGTTGGTGGTGCTCAGCTCCTCGACGGTCGCCTGCAGCTCCTCGTTGAGCGTCTCCAGCTCCTCGTTCGTGGCCTGCAGCTCCTCGTTGAGGGTTTCGATCTCCTCGGTAGAGGCCTGGGCCTCCTCGGCGGCGACGAGGGCGTCCTCGTAGGCGGCTTGCATCTCCTCGTTTAGGGTGGTGAGCTCCTGGTTGGCCCGCTCGAGCTGGGCGTTGGCATCGATCAGGCGCCTGTTCTGGGCGTTCCGGCGCTCGAGGTCATCCCGCGTGGCGGCGAGCCTCTCCTCCAGCCCTCGGCGGGCCGTCTCCTCTTCGGTGACGTCGTTGACGAGGAGCAGGGCGTGTTCGGCGATACCCTCCTCGTCACGGCCTCTCAAGGGGTAGCAGTCCAGCCTCAGGTAACGGGGTTCGCCGGTGGTAGGCTCCTCCATCGCGAAAACGCTCGTACGGGCGGTGTTCCCGTCCCTGAGCGCCGCGTCTATGGCGCCGCGCACGTCGCCGTAGGGGATCTCCCGCACGAGGTGCAGAAGGTCCTCGCCTAGGGCGACGCCGTGCACCGAGAGCAGGCGTCGGGCCGCGCTGTTGATCGCCTGTATGTCGTAGCGCCTGTTCACCACCAGCGCCCCAAGCGGCAGCTGGCCCAGAAGCCCGTCGTCCATACTGCGCGATGGCCCCCTCTGGCGCAGCGACTCGGGGGAGAGTGCCGGCGTATCCCCGCCCTCGGCCCTGAGGCTGGCGCGGCGCTCGGCAGGCGGGCGCCTGGGGACGGGCGAGGGTATGGCCGGGGCGGCCGCTGGCATCAGGAAGCGCTCACCCTTGCGCCTGTAGACCTTGTGCTGCCGGTGCTCGGGTTCGAAGAACTCGCCAAGAGGCGAGACCGTCTCGGCCTTGCCGAGGACGAGGTAGCCGCCGTCTCGCAGGGAGTAGGCGAAGAGCTGCAGGGCGCGCTTCTGGAGCTCGTTGGCGAAGTAGATCAGGACGTTGCGGCTCACCACCAGGTCTATGCGCGGGAAGGGAGAGCGCTGGGCGAGATCGTGCTCGCCGAAGACGATCATGGCCCGCACAGGCTTCTTTACCCCGTACTGGCCGCCGTCCTGCTTGTCGAAGTAGCGCTCGACCTGCTCCGCGGTGAGCCCCGAGAGGGCCGAGGCGGGGTAGATACCCTGGCGGGCGAAGTTCACGGCGTCCTCGTCCACGTCCGTGGCGAAGATGCGCGTGTCCCACTGCCCGGCGTCCGTCCCGAGGACCTCGTGGACCAGGATCGCGAGCGAGTAAGCCTCCTCGCCCGTGGCGCAGCCGGCTGACCAGATCCTGAGCTCCCTGCCCTCGCCGCGCGCCTCCTCGACGAGCTCGGGCAGGATCTTCTCCCTGAGGTAGCCGTAGAGCTCGGGGTCGCGGAAGAACTCTGTAACCTTGATGAGGAAGGCGTTTATGAGGTGCCTGTACTCCTCGGGGTGCTCCCTCACGTACGCGGTGTACTCCTCGAGGTTCATCAGCCTGGTGGCGGCCATGCGCCGTTTGAGACGGCGCACGATCGTCGGCTTCTTGTAGCTTCTGAAGTCCAGGCCGTGCGCCTCGCGCAACTCGTCCAAAAACTCATCGAGCGTCTCCCAGCCGTCTTGGGAGGGCTCCCCCTCCGATATCCGGACGCCGGAGACGAGGGTCCCGAGCAGGGGGCCGATCCTGTCGAGGTCAGAGACGATGTCAACGGTGTTCGGGGCGAGCGAGCCGGGCATGCCGCCGAAGCGGGCCGTCTCGGGATTCTGCACGATGACCGTGCCGCCGGCCTTGTGCACGGCGCGTGCTCCCTCGCTTCCGTCAGAGCCCGTGCCCGTGAGCACGACGGCGACCAGACGTTCCCCATAAACCTCGGCGGCGCTACTGAGCAGCAGATCCACCGACGGTTTGGGATGCCCACCCGGAGCCGTCGTCAGGGCTATCTCGTGGTCGGTTATGTTGATGTGGTGGTTGGCGGGGACCACGAAGACTACGCCGTCCTCCAGGGGTTCGTGCTCTGCGACGGTGCGCACGGGCAGCTTGCTGCGGCGCCCGAGTATCTCCTCCAGGTTGCTCTCGCGCTTGGGATCCAGGTGCTGGGCGAGGACGACAGGGGACGGGAAACTCTCGGGCAGGGTCGAGAGCAGCTCGGAGAGCGCCTCTATCCCGCCGGCCGAGGAGCCGACGACGACGAGGGTTGCATTCTCTTCCGATGACTGCGGCAACCCGCCTCCGCTCCTTGCAATCTGCACCGGCTGCACGATCCAGGACGTCTATCCCCGCGTCCCGTGGGGACTGCTCAATTTTATGCACATTTGGGATCACGCGCAAAGTTTTATCAGGGACCGTGTCGGAGCGCCGCAGCCCCACGCCGTGTTTCCCTGCGCGCCTCTGGGTAGGATAATATAGACGTAACGGGACGGCCTGGTGGCGCCTGTAGAAGGGAGATTCTGGGATTGGCCGGGCGCGACGTGGTGGTAATGGGGGCCTCATCCGGCGGGGTTGAGGCGCTCATAGAGATAGCGAGCGGCCTGCCCGGCGATCTACCCGCCGCGGTGTTCGTGGTCGTCCATTTCCCCGAGGGTGCCCCTAGCGTCCTGCCCAGCATCCTCGGCCGCGCCGGACCGCTCGAGGCCGTGCACCCCGAGGACGGCGAGCCCGTCCGGGCCGGCACGATCTACGTGGCGCGGCCCGGATTCCACCTGCTGGTTGAGAACGTGGGGGGCCCGCTGGGACGCGTCCGCCTAGGACGCGGGCCGAAGGAGAACCACCACAGGCCGGCTGTGGATCCCCTGTTCCGGTCGGCGGCCATCGCGTACGGCCCGCGGGTGGTCGGCGTGGTCCTCACGGGCGCAAGAGACGACGGTACGGCGGGGCTCGCCGCGGTCAAGCGGCGCGGCGGCGTCGCGGTCGTGCAGGAACCCGAAGACGCGCTCTTCGCGAGCATGCCGGAGCACGCCATCGAGTTCGTTGACGTCGACCACCGCGTGCCGCTCGGGAAGATAGCACCCCTGCTTGAGCGCCTCTGCCGCGAGCCTGCCGGGGAGAGAGGAGCGTACGAAGAAGTGCCCGAAGAGATGGAGTTCGAGTCGAAGGTTGCTGGCCTCGGCCCCGAGGTCATAAACAGCGGGGAGCACCCCGGAGAGCTCTCCGGCTTCACCTGCCCCGAGTGCACGGGCCCGCTCTACGAGATCAAGGAAGACAAATTTGTGCGGTTCCGCTGCCGCGTCGGTCATGCCTTCACCGCGGAGGGCGTGCTTGACGAGAAATCCGAGGAGCTTGAGAGCGCGCTCTACATGGCGCTCAACAACCTGGAGGAGAGCGCCGAGATGTCAGACAGGCTGGCCGCCCGCTCGCGCCACCTCGGGCACATGCACGCGACGGCCCGCTTCGAGGGCAGGGCACGAGAGGCGCGCCAGCATGCCGCCACGATTCGTGACGTCCTCACCCAGGATACACCCGACGACGCCCCTGCCGACGTCGGATAGTCCGCGACGGCCTTCGTCGCGCTCCTTGAGGTCTCGCAGGATGTAGCCAGGGATCTCCCGCTCCCTTCTTCGGTTCCCTCGACAGAGCCCTCCTCAGCCTCAGAGAGGACGCTCCATACCACGCAGCCCCTCGTCCGACTAGAATCCGCCCTTCTCCTCGATGGGAGGTGCTAAACCGATGCAGCCGGGCCGAAGGTTCGCAGCTCTTCGCACCGTGGGCACCAGCACGTAACGGCCTTGTCAAGCCTGATCTCGACGAGACCCTCGCCGCAACAGGTATGCGAGAGGACGAACGCGGCGAACGCGACGGAATCTCTCCTGTCTTCGCTTTCAGCGAGATCACGACGATGTTCGGTGTGCTCCATGCACCATACTTAGCCGTCCGGCGGGGCCCGAACGGTGAACGCGGGCACACCGGCGGGACGGGAGTGGATAGATTGGCCCGGAGTGTGCAGCCACGATGCATCCAAAGATATACACAGCGCCGGTCCGCGGACGCTCGGGGAGTCCATCGTCCTCCCATGCGAGGGACGCGCGGGCCCGCTCGTACGCTCGTGTAGAGCCGCGTTGGGCGGTCTTCCCCGAGGGGATCCCGACGTGGCGTGTGAGCCGACTACACCTTTCGGACCATTTTGCGCTTGCGGCCCTGCTATGGCCTTCCCGCGGTCTCCGGGAGGGCGTATAAAGGTCTTGTCGGCGGCTCGGGTCTTCTCGAAGCATGTTTGGCGGGATGCGGGTGCCTTCTCGAAGGGTCGAAGACCCTATTCGTCGACGGCGAAACC
>CADDZK010000231.1 GCA_902812425.1 Actinomycetota bacterium | reverse complement strand
GCCGAGCGCCGCCTGGACCGCTAGAGAGCCAACGAGCACGTAGACTACCCCGTATGCGGCGTGGCCGAAGCGGGCGTAGCCCTCGATCCAGGGACTCGCTTTTCTGGCCGCGTTCTGTGCCTGCTCTCTGGCGTCTCTACCAGACGAATCACTCTGCGCCACCCGCCGACCCCTTTCCGGTTCGCGCATCCTGCGGCACTCTACACCAGATCCAGGCTTCTGACCTCTGCGCTTGAAGCAGTACGAACACCACACGGCACGATCCCCTCCGGCGCGATATATTTAACGTATGAGGGTTGCGCTGGCCCAGATCAACACCACCGTGGGGGACATCTGGGGAAACGTTGAGAGGATGGCCGACGCCCTGGAGAGGGCCAAGGAAGCCGGCGCCGACCTCGTCGCCTACCCCGAGCTGACCATCCCGGGCTACCCTCCAGAGGACCTCCTGATGCGCCCCGGCTTTATCGAGGAGAACTTGAGCGCCCTCCACGAGTTCGCCGGGCGGGTGCCCGAGGGCGTGGTGGCCGCCGTTGGCTTCGTCGACCTCGACGCTGACCTCTACAACGCCTGCGCCGTAGTGTCCGGTGGCGAGGTACACCACCGCTACCACAAGCGATACCTGCCCAACTACAGCGTCTTCGACGAGAACCGCTACTTCAGGGAGGGTTCCGGCGCCCCTATCGTCGAGCTCGGCGGCGCCCTCGTCGGAGTGAGCGTGTGCGAGGACATCTGGTACCCTGGCGGACCCGCGCGCGAGCAGGCCCTCGGAGGGGCGAGCGTGCTCCTTAACATCTCGGCCTCCCCTTATCACAGGCGCAAGGGCGCTTTCCGCGAGCGGATGCTCGGTGTGCGGGCCTCTGATTACGGTTGCTACGTCGTCTTCTGCAACCTCGTCGGCGGCCAGGACGAGCTCGTCTTCGACGGGCACTCCGTAGTCTTCGACCCTGAGGGCGGGCTCGTGGCGAGGGCTGATCAGTTCAAGGAAGATTCTCTGGTCGTTGACCTCTACCCGGATCACTCGCTGATGCAGCGCCTCCACGACCCGAGGCCCCGCAAGGAGAACCCCGAGCGCGCACCCGAGATAGTGAGAGTGCCCGGCTACGAGCAGCGTTCGGCAGAGCCCGTCGAGCCGAGGGTCGAGCCTTCTCTCTCGGAGGAGGGTGAGGTGCTCGAAGCCCTGGTGCTCGGCCTCGGGGACTACTTCCGCAAGAACGGGTTCTCGCGGGCGGTGCTCGGTCTCTCTGGCGGCATAGACTCATCTCTGGCCGCCGCCGTTGCCGTCGAGGCCCTTGGCCCGCAGAACGTCACGGGCGTCCTCATGCCGAGCCGCTACACCTCGGAGGTCAGCAACACAGACGCCGCCGCGCTCGCCAAGAACTTGGGAATAGACACCCAGACCATTCCCATCGGCCCCGCCTTCGACGCCTACAGGGAGATGATGAAGGACGCCTTCAAGGGGTTGCCCGAGGACGTCACGGAGGAGAATCTGCAGAGCCGCATCAGGGGGAACATCCTGATGGCCCTCTCCAACAAGTTCGGCTGGATCGTCCTCTCCACGGGTAACAAGAGCGAGATGAGCGTGGGTTATTCGACGCTCTACGGCGACTCGGCGGGCGGGTTCGCCGTCATAAAGGACGTGCCGAAGAACCTCGTCTACAGGGTGGCGCGGCACTTCAACGTGAGGAAGGACCGCGAGGTCATCCCCGACTCCGTCCTGACCAAGGAGCCAACCGCAGAGCTGCGCGAGAACCAGCGCGACACGGACTCCCTGCCTCCCTACGAGGTGCTCGACCCCATCCTCGAAGCGTACATCGAGGAGGACAGGGGGTTAGCGGAGATCGTGGCCTCCGGCTTCGACGAGGACGACGTGCGCCGGATCGTGCAGCTCGTCGACAGGGCCGAGTACAAGCGCCGCCAGGCCCCGACAGGCATTAAAGTAACGGGACGCGCCTTCGGCCGCGACAGGCGCATGCCCATCACCAACCGCTACTTCGAACGCGACCACGAAGAGTAGTAATCTCCAGGTCACCGCGGCGGAAGCTACGAGCCCGATAGAGAGAGCGGTACCTGGCTCATTTCGCTTTTCCGGCCAGGCTGGTCGGCTTGCTGGTATGTCAGGCGTCTTTCGGCGATGGGCGGTTCTGGCGCTTTCGGAACCTGAGCTGCACCGCGGTCCCGCGGCCTGGGGCGGAGATCACGTCGAGGTCGGCCCCGGCTTCGCTGGCGCGCTGACGCATGTAGCGGAGGCCCATGCCGGGGGCGTGGTCAGCCGTGTCGAAGCCGCGGCCGTCGTCTCTGATGCGGATGATGAGCAGCGAGCCTACCTGGCGAGACTCAAGGTACAGGTTGCGGGCGTCCGCGTGCTTGGCGACGTTCCAGCACGCCTCGACGAACACCCGTATAAAGGCGGCGACCTCGGCGGGGTTCAATACTTCCAGGGAGACCTGGAGGTCGTCGTGGGTCTTCACGCCGAAGTACTCCTCGAACTTCTTAAGGCGTTGGCGGAGGAAGTCCCCTGTCCTTGGAGGGCTCTCGCTGCGCAGGGTCCGAAGCTCGTCGTAGGGGCGGGAGATCTGGAACTCGGCCTCCCTCGACGACACCAGGGCCCTCTCGAACATCTCCCTTGCCTCTTCTCTGTCTCCGCGGCGCTCGGTGTCGAGGGCTGCACGCAGGGTCAGCGAGATCCCGTGCACGTTCTGCTTTACGGTATCGTGCAGCTCGTAGAGGAGGCGGCTCTGCTCCTTCTCGCGGGCCGAGTCCTCCCTCTCCTGGCCCACGCGCCTACTGACGAACGAGACCAGCCCGATGCGCAGGGCCATGTACAGGAGGAGCACGGCGCATCCCGCGAGCACGTAGGCGGGCAGCGGCGGGTTCATGGCGCCCCAGAGCAGCAGGATCACGAACTGTACCGGCGGGGAGAGCGGACCGAGCCAGAACAGGATTATCCGCCACGGCTGTATCCGCCTCACGTCCGGGTCGGCGGGGACATCGAGGGAGGTCGTCGAGGTCAGGCCGATCAGGATCATGCCTAGGGCCCAAAGCATCTCGGGCCAGTTGCCGCTCTGGTAGGGTCCCACGGAGCGTAGGCTCAGGTAGGCGGCATCCGCGAGCAGCAGCGCGGCGAAGCCGCCGTTCAGGAACGCTGAGAAACGGGCTCTCACCGGGGTCGAAGCGACCACGAGCCCGAGGAAGAGCAGGGCCGCGTCGCAGACCGGTTGGGAGAGGGCCACCACCACGTCACGCACGTTCCCTAGCCCGGCCTCGGCGGTCGCAGGACCGAGGAAGAAGTACCAGGCGAGGGTCCCTACCGAGAGCATGACGGCCCCCGCATCGAGGGTGCTGACGAGCGTGATCCTGCGGGTCGCGAGCGTTACCAGGTGCAGCATCGCCCCAACCAGCAGCGGGTAGGAGATGGCGTAGGCGACGTCCTGCGGTGCCACAGGTCTTATGACGCCGAGCCCGAGTAGATGCGATGCGCTCCACAGAGAGTTCCCCGCGAGCCGGAAGACCATACCCCATCCCATGAGCCGCAGGAAGGCCCGCTCGTGTCCCACGGCGCGGGGCGCGGCCCTGAGCAGGAGCACGGCGGCGAAGGCGGCGGTAGAGAGGGAGAAGATCGTGGCGATTACGGCCTTCGCCTCCGAGCCGTGGGGCAAAGAGGCGAAGACGAGCGCGCCCGCGGCCCAGAGTATGAGGGCTACGGAAGGGGGGATGCGCGGGACGCGAGGATCGCGCAGCCTGCCCGCATCCGAACTTTGCACCTTCTCCCTCCAGAGATCGAACTGATTCATCCTACCAAACTCGCAGCGTGTGTAGCCAGCCCTGCCGGCGGACTTGCGCGTGCTAAAGTACGACCTTTCGAGGGTGGAGATAGGAGGAGCGTATGGAGTACAGGCGTCTTGGGGAGACGGGGCTTATGGTCTCCGAGCTGTGCCTCGGGTGCATGACCTTCGGGCGTGAAGCCGACGAGGATAGGTCGAAGGAGATCGTCGGCCGCTTCCTCGAGGCCGGGGGCAACTTCGTCGATACGGCCGACGTCTACGCAAACGGCGTCTCCGAGGAGATCACGGGCAGGGCACTGAAAGGTGTCCGCGACGACGTCGTCCTCGCGACGAAGGTCCGCTTCCCGATGGGAGACGGTCCGAACGACGTTGGCCTCTCGCGCAAGCACATAATGAAGGGGTGCGAGGAGAGCCTCAGGCGTCTCGGTACCGACTACATAGACCTCTACCAGGTTCACTGCTGGGACGAGGCGACGCCACTCGAAGAGAGCCTGTCGGCCCTCACCGACCTCGTCAGGAGCGGCAAGGTACGCTACATCGGCGTCTCGAACTTCACCGGCTGGCAGCTCATGAGGAGCCTCGACGTGAGCGAGGCGAACGGCTTCGAGAGGTTCGTGTGCCTGCAGCCGCAGTACTCGCTCGTCGAGCGAAACATCGAGCGCGAGATCCTGCCGGTCTGCGTGGAGGAGGGACTGGGTGTGATCCCCTGGAGCCCTCTGGGTGGTGGTTTTCTCTCGGGCAAGTACCGCCGCGGCGAGGAGCCGCCGCAGGGATCGCGCATCTCCGAAGCCGTGGAGTCGATGGAAGAATACTGGGACCGCCGCGCCACGGAGCGCAACTGGGCCGCCCTCGACGTGGTGGGCAGGATCTCCGAGGAGACGGGCAAGTCGTACGCCCAGATCTCCCTCAACTGGCTCCTGAGGCAGGACGGCGTTACCGCACCGATTATCGGCGCCCGTACGCTGGAGCAGCTCGAAGACAACGTCGGCGCGAGCGGCTGGGAACTCAGCGAGGAGCAACTGGATGAGCTCTCGCAGGCGAGCGCCCTCGAAGACGTCTACCCGTACCGCTTTATCCGCAACGCCCAGAGGGTCTAGAGGATGGCGGTGCTATGCTAGACTCGTAGCATGGACGCCTACGACTTCGACGTTCGCCTGACGCCGGCGGCGCGGCAGATGTTGCGCCCTGGCGAGGCACTAATCCTCGACTGGCACAGGATGGCGGTCTGCTGCGCGGGGGCCGGCGAGGCTAGCATCTGCGCCATGAAGGAGGAGAAGGCGAGAGGACGCAAGGGCCTCGTCCGCCTGAAGGGGGAGGGACCGATCTACGCGGCCCGCGCCATCTTCCCGCACCTCGCAGGACGTGAGGTCAGGCTCGACGCCCGCAAGACCTTCGGCATACGCCGCTTCTCCTCGGACCTTCCAGGCGACTTCGGGCTGCGCGCCGTGATGGGCTATCTACCCGAGAGGACGGTGCGCTAGCTCAGGCTCTGTCCGAGACGCCTTCCGCGCCCGCCATACTCGCGCAGTGGGCGCAGCAGTAGAAAGAGCCGTCAGCTTCGACACCGTGGCCGATCACCTTCACGCCGCAGTACTCGCAAACAGGGGCGAGGGCGTGTATCGCGCACTCGAAGCTGTCGAAGGTGTGCGAGTCTCCATCGGACATAGTTACCTGGAAGCTCTTGTCGTACTCATTTCCGCAGACCTCGCATTGGGCCATGGCTCTACTCCTTTCCTGAGTTTCCCTTCCGTGGATCATTCCCCGCGGCGGGGGATCGCAATCCGTCCTGAAAACTACCTAGCGTAGACGGGCCATAACGTGGGCGTCCACATACTCGCCGTCCCTGAGAGCGAAGCGCCTGTGGGTTCCCTCTATCTCGAACCCGAACTTTTCGTAGAGGGCTATCGCGGGCGCATTGTCTACGTACACGCGGAGATCCAACCTCGCAAGACCCAGCCAGTTGTCAGCTAGGTCCACGCAGGCCTTTATCAGCCCGGTGCCGACGCCTCTTGCCTGCCAGTCGTCGCGCACCGCGATCCCGGAGTGTCCCGAGTGTCTCATTCTCGGGTTCGTGTAGACGCTGAGCACGAGATGCCCGACGATGTCATTATGTAACACAAGCTATGATAGAGACGCCATCGTCTTTGGGCCTGGCCAGCTCTTCGCGCCATGCCCGCTCCGAGGAGAAGGGTACTTCGAGCGTGCCTGCCATGGCCCGCGGGGAGGAGTAGACGAGGTGCACGGCTTTATAATCCTCCGGTTCGGAGTGACGGATGATCAGATCACGCAATCCTACGCTCCTCTTTCGCCCTGTATCTTCGGAGACACTCCATTCTCACACGCGGGGATACGCCTGTGTATGCTTGTTCTGGAGTCAGAAAATCTTGTGGATCGGCTCGCTGCCATCCGGGATAGTGACATCTGCGGGAAGACAGGAAGTAGATGATAATGTCTCGTGGAAAAATCGATGCGGCTCTTGGCGCGAGATCCCACAACGATAGCGCGGAGGACGCTCAACCCGACCGTGCAAGCGTCGGTTACGAGGATAGAAGGAGGGTGTTGCCGTGGCCAAGGTCAGGATGACGCCGAGCGAGGCCATAGTCGAGACGCTCGTGGCTGAGGGTGTCGACCACGTCTCTGGCATAGTTGGCTCTGCGTTCATGGATGTGCTCGATCTCTTCCCCGAAGCTGGCATAGACTTCGTGCCTGTCAGGCACGAGCAGAGCGCTGCGCACATGGAGGATGCTTGGGGGCGTATTACGGGGAGGGCCGGGGTCGTCGCCGGGCAGAACGGACCTGGCATCACCAACATGGTCACCTCCGTCG
>CADDZK010000230.1 GCA_902812425.1 Actinomycetota bacterium | reverse complement strand
GCGGTCGCCGTAACGGTCACGGCGCCGACGGAGATCACCGAGGAGGAGATGGAGGCCGCCGGCATCGTCGAGGAGCCGACGGACGAGGAAGAGGCTGCCGAGGCGGCCGCAGAGGAAGAGGAGGCTACTGAGGGTGAAGAGGCCCCCGAGGAGGATGCTCCCGAGGAGGGAGAGGGCCCTGCAGGACAGAACGAGCAGGCTTAGGCTGGCCCGCTCGTTTTTTAAACGAGCGGAACAGAGTAGCGGGGGGCCGACCAGGCCCCCCGTCGTCGTTGGCCTCGGTAACCCGGGGCGCTCCTACGAACGCACCCGCCACAACGCCGGTTACCTGGTCGCCGACGAGCTCGCGAAACGCTACAACGGTTCCTGGCGCAAGAAGAAGAGGGCTGAGGCCGCCTCTACATCGCTCGGGAACGCCACGCTTCTGAAGCCGACGACTTTCATGAACAACTCGGGGTCTGCGCTGGCAACCTATCGTCCGGAAGACCTGATCGTGGTCCACGACGACCTCGACCTGGAAGCGGGTACGGTACGCGTGAAGGTTGGGGGCGGCGCTGGCGGCCACAACGGCCTGCGCTCCATCATCCAGAACATCGGCAACGACTTCGTGCGGGTCCGCATCGGTATAGGGCGCCCGCCCGCGGGCATGAGCGTCACGGACTACGTACTCTCGCGCATGGACCCGGACGTCAAAGACGCCATCCCCACGGCCGCCGACGCTGTGGAGTTCGTGATCGAGCACGGCCCCGAAGCGGCGATGAACCGCTTTAACGTGCGGGCCTGAAGACCCACGCCTCCTACGCTTTGGGCGGGCCTTGCCGCACGCGGGCGCGCATCTCCCCGGTCGGCCACGGCCCGCTCTCCGTCCATCCGAAGCGCCAGGGATCTATGCTCTCTATCCACCAGGTGAGGCCGGCTACCTCGTAGGGCGCGACGGCCTCCGCGCCGGCTGCCCTGTCCTCGCCCGGCGTCTCCCCCGTGACGACGACGTCGAAAGGCCCTCCGTTCGTGCGATGCCCGGCGACGTAGCGCGTCACATCCCGTACGTCCCTGGGTGTCATCGGGAGTATCCGCCGGCCTTCGGCCTTCATCGGGAATACGCCGTCCCAACGCGCGGCACGGCGGAAAGGAGGCCTGGATGGCCAGGTTCCTGCGACCCATATAGGGATGCGCGGGCGTTGAAGAGGCGGCGGATAGAACACCGCTCGCCAGCCTTCATCGGGAGGCTCTCCACCGATCCTGTAGTGCTCGCCACGATGCCCGAAGGGCTCGCCGGTCCACAACCCCGTGAGTACCTCGAGCCCCTCGTCGAGCATGGCTCCACGGACCCGCATGTCCGGCTCCTCGCCCAGGTAATCCCACTCGTAGGGCATCGCACCGATGCCGACGCCCAGGATCAATCGCCCGCCGGAGAGATGGTCCAGCGAGACGCTCTCCCGCGCCAGCTTCACGGGACGGCGCCGCGGGAGTGGCGTGACCATAGGTCCGAGCCGTATCAGGCTGGTGCTAATGGCAGCGGCAGCGAGGGAGATCCAGGGGTCCACGACGGGCACCGGCTCGGGGGAGAAGGCGAGCAGATGGTCCCACAAAAAGAACCCGTCCCAGCCCGCCTCTTCGGCCTCGCTGGCGAGATCCGCGATCGCGCCTGCGTCGATCCCTTCGCCGAAGTTGGGCATGCTCAACCCATAACGCAAGGCCTCCTCCTTTGTCGCCAGAGATCATCGCCCCCTCTGCGATGCGCCGTTGCTCCCCAGATTACGGTCGAACACGTCCCTTCACCAGGGGTAGATGATCCTCCAGACGCCCGACATCGCTGCTCTTTCTCCAGAAATTCCGAGATATCCCTTGACCCTTACGTAACGTAAGGCTTTAGACTTTAGGGTACAAGGAGGTGAATCGTGGGCTACTCGGTCGGTCAGGTAGCGGACCTCGCTGGTGTGACGATCCGTACGTTGCACCA
The DNA here is from genome assembly GCA_902812425.1 of Actinomycetota bacterium. Classification (GTDB taxonomy): domain Bacteria; phylum Actinomycetota; class Rubrobacteria; order Rubrobacterales; family Rubrobacteraceae; genus Rubrobacter_D. Next base: position 4,665 of record CADDZK010000230.1, on the reverse strand, counting down.
CTACGACGAGGTCGGGCTGCTCTCACCCGGCGGGCGTAGTGCGGCTGGCTACCGCATCTACGAGGAGTCGGATCTGGAGCGGCTGCAGAGGATTCTGTTCTACCGGGAGCTCGGGTTCACCCTGGAAGAGATCTCGACCATCGTGGACGACCCACGCACCGATGCGCTCGGGCACCTCAGGCGCCAGCGCGGGCTGCTGGCCGAGAGGATCAAACGGCTCGGCGCGATGGTCGAGGCCATCGACTACGAAATGGAGGCAAGAACCATGGATATACGGCTCACGCCGGAGGAGCGCCTGGAGGTCTTCGGCGAGTTCCGTCCCGAGGACTACGCCGAGGAGGCAGAGCAGCGCTGGGGTGAGACCGAGAGCTACAAAGAGTCCCGGCGCCGCGTCGCCACCTACAAGAAGGAGGACTGGCAACGGCTCAAGGCCGAGGAGGAAGAGGTGCGCGCGAGGCTCGCTGCCGCCATGGAGGAGGGCCTGGCGCCAGAGAGCGAGGAGGCGATGGCCGCCGCCGAGGCACACCGCCAGCACATCAGCCGGTGGTTCTACGATTGCACCTACGAGATCCACCTCGGACTTACCGATATGTACGTCGGCGACGAGCGGTTCCGCTCCAACTACGACGCGACGGCCCCCGGGCTGGCCCGGTTCATCAGGGAGGCGGCTCACGCCAACGCCAGCCAGGCAGGGACCGACCGCTAGGACCACCGAGCGAAGTGCGTTCGGGGCCGGGCATCGTTATCCCGGCCCCCTCGTGCCTCCTCCGTTCTACGATATAGAGGCCACTGATCCCTGGAAATCTAGCCTGAGCCGCTCCGCTGCCTTTCGCGGAGCATCCGGCCGAGCATCTCGATGCCGCCTTTGTCGAGGGTGCGGTCCTCCTCGATGATCTCCAGCCCTTCCGGCACGCCGAACTCGCGGAGTCTTTGTGCCGTGATGGTGGCACACAGCACAGATCGAACGTTGTCGAGGGTATTCCGGACCTCTTCTTCCTCGTCCACGTAGACCTGTACCAGGTTCAGGTGGTCGAGGCCGGCCCCCTCTATAGAGCGCGAGGTGTTCTCCATGCAGGTTCGGCCCAAGCTCACCACCCCGACCGGGGTCCCCGCCGGAAGCTCCGTGAGGCGCTGCAGGCTCTCGAGGTTCGCCTCGGCCAGAAGGGCGACGGTCTCTATCCCCAGCGGCTCCATTATCTCCTGCACTTCGTGGACGTGGAAGAAGGTGGTGACCGCCATACGCCACGGCGGCTCCTTCTCACCAGAGACTCGCTCTGCGAGATCCTCGATCAGAACCTTCTCCACCTCGACCGGGAGCTGCTCCTCGAGTTCTGCCGAGAACTGGTCCAGCTCCGCCTGAGTACACTCGACGAAGAGTATGGGCGTCTTCTCCTGCGGCTTGGCCCCGGCCCGCGCGAGCAGCGCGTACGCCAGATCCTCGACTGGCACGTCCTGGGCCGCCGCGAGATCCATCACCCGCTCCAGGACCTCCTGACGCCTCAAGTCCTCCGCCTCCACAGGAGGCTCAACCACGTAGACCCCGCTCCCGCGGCGACTCTCCACGTAACCCTCGCGCTCCAGGTCGGAGAATACCCGCGCCACCGTGTTGCGGTTGATCCTCAGGAATCCCGCCATCGCCCTGATACTCGGCAACCGGCTCCCAACCTCGAAGCCGCCCGTCAGGATGAGGTGCTTGATCTGCCCCTCCAACTGTACGTGTACCGGTACGTGGCTTTTCGAATTTATCCGTAAATCCATAATTATCCTATTGTCCTATGACACTAGTCCGGCTATAATTGTCCCAAGTCAGCGTGACAATTATAGCGCAAGGCGAATGTGGAGGTGAGCGGTGGGTAATCCGTTCGAACTGGAGATGGCGAGGAAGCGGCGAGAGGAGCTGTTACGCGAAGCCGAGGAGCGGAGGATGGCGGGCATTTTGCGGCGGGCTCGCCGGGATGCGGCGGAAGGCCGGGACGAGGAAGCGAGCAGGTTCGAGGACGTGGAGGTGCGCTGGGGTCTCGCCGAGGATGAGCCCTCGGTCGCCAACCTTCTTGAGCTGAACGGTATGCCGCGTTGGATCGCCTTCGAGGAGAGGTTCGTCGTCGCGAAGAGGGATGGGAAGGTGCTCGGCGCGGTGCGCTACCGGACTGAATCCAAGCGACTGTTTCTGGGCCTGCTCGTCGTCGATCCATGGGCGGGTGAGGAGCGGGTTGCGGGTGCGTTGTATCGGGGCGTCGGAGATCTGGCACGCGAGATCGGTGTGGGAGAGGTCGTAGCCTCCGCGACGCGTACGGGCTATCCCGCCGGATACCGCAGGCGGGGCCGTGGCTGGCGTCTGGACGTCGGGGCACCCTCGAGCCATCGTGGTCGGATAACTGTGGGTGGGCGGCGTGGGTTGTCGTCATTGCTGGCGGATCTCGTGGGACCGTTCTACCGGACGTTCCAGAGGTCCCGGTAGGGTACCGGGATTCGATCTGGGATATGGTTACGGCCAAAGCACAGGCAGAAGACAAGGCGACCTTCACCCTCTCGGGCGCGCTCGCCGGGGCGAGTAGGTGCGTCCCGATCGAGATCAGCGGCTTTGCCATAGGCCTAGTCTTCGGGACGCTGGCGAAACAGGCCGGTCTCGGTACCTTCGAGGCCGCCGCCATGAGCGCTCTCGTCTTCTCGGGTGCGGCACAGTTCGTGGTGCTCGGGCTCTGGACGGCTCCGCTGCCGGTTGCTGCCATCGTCCTGACGACGCTCGTCGTCGGACTGAGGCACCTGCTGATGGGCGCGGCTCTCGGGCCGGTGTTCTCCAAATTGCCGCGTCTCAAGGCTTATGGCTCCGTGTTCTTCATGGCCGACGAGAACTGGGCGCTCACCATGGGTGAGTTCGCCAAAGGGCGCCGCGACGCCGCGTTTCTGCTCGGTGGCGGGCTTTTGATGTGGTTCTCCTGGACGGTTTCTACGCTGCTCGGGGGCGTTTTCGGAAGTGCGATCCAAAACCCTTCGCGCTGGGGGCTCGACTTCGCCTTTACCGCCGTGTTTCTCGCCCTCATCTCGGGGATGTGGAAGGGGAGATCCAGCATTCTCCCCTGGACGGTTGCGGCGGCGGTGGCTGTGGCTTCGCACCACTGGATGCCCGGACAGTGGTACATCCTGCTCGGCGGTCTGGCGGGCAGTCTCGCCGGGGTGGTGCGGCGTGGTGTTTGAGACCCTCCTCGCGATAGTGTTGATGGCGCTCGCGACCTACGCCACCCGCGCAGGCGGGCTCTGGCTAGCGAGCAGGCTCGACCTCTCGGAGCGCGCCGGGGCGTGGTTGGACCAGATACCGGGTGCGATCCTCGTCTCGCTCGTCGCGCCTACCGTCCTTGCGGGCGGGCTCGCCGAAGCACTCGCCGCCGTCGCGGTCGTGATCGTCGCCCTGAGGACGTCCAGCCTGCCGGCTGCGATGGTGACGGGGGTGGGGACCGTTGTCGTGCTGAGGGCCATGGAGACGAGCCTGCTGTGATTACGTCTTTCAGGGGAGCCGTGATCGGCTCGAATCCCGATCTACTGCCGTTTCGTTTGTCTATGTACCCTGCGCCTGCGCCACAGGAACCAGAGGGTTGCAACGACGAGGAGCACGAGGACCGCGAACCCGACGAACGACGTGAACAGCTCCACTATCCTCCACCGGCTGCCGAGGGCCCATCCCAGGCCGATCAGGGTACAGTTCCACAGGGTGCATCCGAGGATGGTGTAGCCGAGAAACCGCCAGCGCAGAGGCATGCGCTTCAGGCCGGCGGGCAACGAGACCAGGGCGCCCACGCCGGGGATAAGCTGTCCGATCAGGATGGCCTTCCCCCCGTGGCGCTCGAAAAACCTGCCCGCGCCTTCGATGTCGGATACGAAAAGGAGTTTGGAGCGCTCGAGCTTCTTGGTCATACGCCGCAAACGCACCTCCCCGATGCGGAGTCCGACGGCGTACAGGATGAGCGAGGCAGAGACCCTCGCCGCCGTGGCCGTGAGCAGTACGGGGACGAACGAGAGGCGCCCGTGGCCGAGCAGGTACCCGATGAGCGGCAGGGTCAGCTCCGTCGGAACCGGCAGGAACAGGCTCCCCGCCAGGATGAGAACGAATACCCCGACGTATCCGAAAGAGTGGACCACGTCGAAGACCCACCGTACGAGATCAATGAGCAGACCGCCCATTGCGCCTTACCCTCCTATCTCCTCCACGAGACAGCCTAATTATGCACCATACGATGCAGCACAGAACCCCGGATACGCGCAGAAGAGCACAATCAGTACGTGCGGCCATCCCCTCTTGCGGGAGGACGCAACCGAACGACGCCGACGTCCGATTTCCGCCAGTAATTCTGCCCAAGGGATGCGACAATCGGGGTGTGATCAGAGACTTCGAACATCGCTATCGGGCTGTACGAGGCCGCGACGCCCGCTTCGACGGCTGGTTCTACGTCGCGGTAACTTCGACCGGGATCTACTGCCGCCCGAGCTGTCCCGCCGTTACGCCGAAGCGTTCCAATATCCGCTTCTATCCGACGGCGGCAGCGGCGCAATACGCCGGTTTCAGAGCCTGCAAGCGCTGCAGGCCGGACGCCGTGCCCGGCTCGCCCGAGTGGGACACCCGCGCCGACCTCGTGGCGAGGGCGATGCGGCTCATCGCGGACGGCGTCGTCG
>CADDZK010000229.1 GCA_902812425.1 Actinomycetota bacterium | reverse complement strand
GAAGTTCGCACGGTCCCGGTCCTGTAGGCCAAGCACACCACTGACGGGAGCACCCTTCGCAGGGTGCTATCGATATGAAGCGGAGGAATGGTTCGGGAACCTCATGGGGTTGGACCGGGGCAGAGAAGGAGGGGAAGCTCTCGGGTTCCCCTTCGGTGGATAGCAGTAGCGTTCTAGCGCCGACGCACGATATTGAACGCCAGTAGCCCACCCCCCACGATCAATGCCAACGGCACGACGAGAGCTAACGCCGGAGAGATGCCGCCCGAACCCGGCAACCCGGCGGGCGTGCCGCTCAGTAAGCCAGCAGAAGTGCTTCCGCTTCCCGAGAAGGTGACGAAATCGTTGCACGCAGAAGCGGATGCACTCCCGCTAGCAGAAGCAGAAGTACTTAGCGCGCAGGTCGCGGAAGCCACTGATGCGAACATGAGCACTCCCATCACGGATAATCCCACCAAAACCAGCAGTTTCTTCACGATCTCTCCTTCGGGAGAGTTCTACTCCGAAAGTCATGCTACACATGAGGCATAACCTCGGTCAAGGAGCGGGTGCACATCTTATGCACCTTAGTGCGTGGAAGGTGTCTTCTCGGAACTTCGCCTTGACGGGATTCTAGCAAGTCCGCACGCCGAGTCACCTCGTAACGGTTGCCGTAACTCTTGGAAGACGGTAGTGCTGTAGAGTGGTGGTGTTGTGATAGAAGAATCAAGGGAACAGGATCGAGGTCCAGGTAAGACGAGTAGTCGCGCCACCTCCTGGCTGGCCTGGTCGCTCGCCGCTCTCTGTGTGGTCTTGTTTCTGGTCGCTGTCACCCTGTATATTGCCACCCTGCCCGTTCGGCCTCCAAGTAGCTGGGGTACAGGGGGCATAAACACGCCGTTTTGGGCGATACTGCCCTTCCTCCCTTTCGCTATCGTGGGCGCCCTTGTGGCTTCCAAGCGCCCCACGAACCCTGTCGGCTGGATCTGCCTGGCCGTCGGCCTGATGTGGATGCTCAATATAGTTGCCGGCTCCTACATGATCTATGGTATGCGGGTGGCCGCTCCCGGCTCGATCCCTTACCCGGCGGCGGTCGGCTCGCTAGCCGGGTGGCTGGGACCGATGGCCATACTGCTGTTCGGCACATACCTGATCCTGCTGTTCCCTGACGGGAGGCTCCCTTCGAGCAGGTGGCGTCCGGTGGCCTGGCTTTGCGGGTTGGTGATCGCGGCGAACGTCGTCGTCACCACGCTCGCTCCGGGTCCGCTATCCGATCTAAGGAGCGTGAGAAACCCATTTGGGCTCGAGGGTCACCCCTGGCTGGCCAACGCGAACGATGCCGTAGGGCTCTTGTTTCCCGTGTGCCTGCTGGCTTCGGCATCGAGCCTGGTCTTGCGCTACGTTCGTTCGGGAGAAGAGGTGCGCGAGCAGATCAAGTGGCTAGCCTTCGCCGCCTCGGTGGTGGCCCTCGGGGTCTCGGGGGCGATCGTCGAAGGGACCCTCTTCGCCTCGGATGTCACAGGGAGCGTAGATTCTTTGTTAGGGAAGCTGCTGCAGGACGCCATCACACTGAGCTTTGCCGGGGTCCCAGTAGCCATAGGCTTCGCCGTTCTCAAGTATCGCCTCTACGATATAGACGTAGTCATCAACCGCGCCCTAGTCTACGGACCTCTGACTGTCTCGCTGGCGGCCGTGTACTGGGGTACTATCGTCGTGCTCCAAGAGGCTTTCCGAGCCCTCAGCGGCCAAGAGTCAACCCTGGCGGTGGTCGCCTCCACCCTCGCTATAGCCGCGCTGTTCGGCCCACTGAAGCGTCGCATACAGTCTTTCATAGATCGTCGCTTCTATCGCAGTAAGTACGATGCCAGAAAGACGCTCGAAGCCTTCTCTGCCAAGCTCAGGGACGCGACGGATCTGGATGCCTTTTGCGACGACCTGGTGGGTGTGGTAAGGGACACGATACAACCGGATCACGTCTCTCTGTGGTTGCGTCCCGAGGATAGGGCCCCGCAGCGCGAGCGGGCAGACTAGCAACGCCTTATTTACCCGACCTCGCAGAAGGTGTCTTCTCGGAAAGAGGATCCTGCACCCTTGGGCGTCGCGGGGTGTTGGATCACTCCGGTCCGGCGTCCTTGGGCGGGAGGAGCAGGGTGGCGGCGATGAGGGCTCCGAGCACGAGGCAGGCCGCGCCCACGAGGAAGGCGGCGTGGTAGCCGGAGTTGAGGGCGGTGACGGTGGGCCGGGAGCCCGAGATACTCGCCGTGTAGGCGGCCGCGACGCTGGCGAGGACTGCGAGACCCAGGGCACCGCCCATCTGCTGGGAGGTGTTGACGAGGCCCGAAGCCAGACCGGCCTCGCTCTCGGGGACGCCGGTGGTCGAGGCCAAGATCACCGCCATCAGCCCTAGCGAAGTCCCGACCCCGAGGAAGAGCATCCCTGGCAAGACGTCGACGAGAAAGCTCCCCCCGACCGGCATCCGCGCGAAGAGCAGGAGCCCTATGGCCATCAATCCCAGCCCCACGATTATCATGGGCTTTATGCCGAAGCGGTTCACGGCCCTCGCGGCGGCGCTGTATGAGAGCGCCCCCATCGCGATCGTGGCGGGCAGGTATGCCAGTCCGGTCGCGAGGGAGTCGTAGCCGAGCACCTTCTGGAGGTAGAGGGCGCTGAAGAAGAACCACCCGACGAGCCCGAGGATAGCGAGCGCCATGACGACGTTGCTGACCGTGAGGTTGCGCGAGGAGGCGAAGACGCCGGGGGGCACGAGCGGCGCGGCCGTCCGCCGCTCGACGGCCGCGAAGGCGACCGTGAGCGTGGCGGCCAGCAGGAGAAGGAGGGCCGTGCCGACGAGCGAGTTCCCGCCGACCCCGATAATCGCGTAGACGGCGATCACGAGGGAGGATGTGATCAGGAGCGCTCCCGGCAGGTCGAAGCCGCCGCGCATCTCCGGCGCGGGATCGGGGGCAAGGAGCGGCCTGCACAGGGCGAGCGCCGCGAGCCCTACGGGCAGGTTGACGAAGAAGATCCAGGGCCACCCCAGCGTCTCGGTCAGGACGCCACCGAGGAGGACGCCGACGGAACCCCCGCTGGAGGCGACGAACCCCCATATGCCCATAGCCCTGGCTCTCTCCTTTGGGCCCTTGAAAGTGGTGATGATGATAGAGAGCGCCGCCGGGGCGATGATCGCCCCTCCCACGCCCTGCAGCGCGCGGGCAGCCACGAGCAGCCCCTGGCTTCCCGCGAGCCCGCACAAAAGCGAGGCGAACGTGAAGAGGGCGAGCCCGAAGATAAAAACCCGCCTGCGCCCGAAGAGGTCTCCGGCCCTGCCACCAAGGAGAAGGAAACCGCCGAAGGTGAGAAGGTAGGCGTTCACGACCCACGAAAGCGTCACCTGGGAGAAGCTTAGAGAATCCTGTATCTTCGGCAGCGCAACGTTGACGACCGTCCCATCTACGACGAGCATGAACTGCGCCACACAAACCAGCAGCAGCGCAAGCCACCGTCGCCTGTCGCCCTGACGCTGCTTCCGTGTTCGCATGCCCGTCGCTTCTCCCATCTCCTCGTCCCTAGAAGCGCCAGCGGGTCTGGCTGAACGAATCTCCCTTGCCGAACCCGAAGGCCGTCGTGGGAACCAGTTCGTATACCAGAATCTCGGCCTCACTTCCCTCCCTGTAGAAGGCGCCGTCGCGCACCGTGAAGCGAAAGAGCCGACCGTACTTCGCTGCGTACCCTTCGGCAGAGCGCCGCAGCCTGGCCTCGTCCTTCACCCTCACCGCTTCGCCTTCGATCACCAGGTCGAGGCCTTCGAGGATGTTGCAACCGGTCGTGACCACGCAGTGCGAGTTCAGAGCCAGGTTCTTCGCCTTGCGTTCCGTCTGTCCTGTGGAGAAGTACAGGGTGTCGTCCAGCCAGAGGCCCGCGATCGAGGTGACGTGTGGGCGTCCGTCCGTACGCACCGTAGAGAGCCAGTACACTTCAGCCAGCGCCAGACGCTCGCGCGCCACCTCCCACGGTGTCGCGGTCGCGTCATCGCTGCTGAAGTGGGGCTCGAGCTCGGTAATCGGCTCGTTGCGGGACATCTCTAGTCTCCTCTCCGTCTCGCGGGACTTCTCGCCCCTACCCGGCCTCGTCTGCAAAGTCGAGGGTCAGCCAGCGGTCCGGTCGTACCGTGAACAGGACGAGCTCGCTTTCGGGGTGTCCGAGCTCAGCCTCGACGAACCCCCTGGCCGCCTCCTCCGGGAGATACCGGCGGGCTATGGTGAGCATCTGCTCCGCGGAGGGTGGACGGTCTTCTCCGACGACAGTTCCCTCGACGGTGACGTACCTGTACGGGAACTCCCCGTGCTGGACCGAGAGGCTAAGCACGCCAGCCTTCTCTATGAGCCGTATCTTTCTGGCCTTGCGACCCTGGGTGCCCGTGAAGAAGGTGATATCTCCGCCCGGCCGGTAACTGTACCAGAGAGGCACGGTCAGCGGCGGCCTGTCGTCGTCGCTGGCGACGCTCAACACGGCTACGTGCGGTTCGGCGAGGAACGCCTGGCGCTCCCTCTCGGTCATAGGTCCGGGCATGTGTGTCCTCCTGAAAACGCTCGCGGTTAGAGAGGCCTATCCTTCCTCCACCGCGGGACTATACGAGAGGACGATGACGCCAGAGCCGAGCATCTTCGTCTCAACGAGCCTAAGAACGGTCGTCTCGGTCCCCTCCTCGAAGAGCCTCTGCCCGCCACCCAGGAGGATGGGAAAGACCATGAGCCTGTACTCGTCGACCAGGCCATGCCGCGTCAGGGTATTCACGAGAGTGCCGCTGCCGAAGAGGAGGATGTCGCCGCCATCCTCCTCTTTCAGCCTGGAGACCTCTTCGGCGACGTCGCCCTTGATCAAGGTCGAGTTGTTCCATTCGAGCGGCTCTTCCAGCGTCGTCGAGACGACGTACTTGGGGTAGCCATTCATCATGTCCGTGTAGCTCTGGAGCTCGTCCCTGCGAGGACCTTCGTATTGGTCCGTCATGGTGGGCCAGGCCGCCGCGAAACCTTCGTAGGTCACCCGTCCAAGCAGGAGGGCGCCGCTCGCGGAGAGCTCGTCGAACTTGAAATCCTCCCGCTCCTCGCTCATGAACTGGAAGGTCCATCTCGGGTCTTCCATGACGCCATCCAGCGACACGAACTCCGATACGATCAGTTTTCTCACTTTGGTCCTCCTTTAGGACGCGGTACCTATCCGTCACTCCATTGGCTTCCGACAGCCGACTCAGTCTTCGAGCCATTCTGTGATGAACCGTTTGCTCGCGTGTATGTCTACCTGCCTGAGCGGTCCGTCCCCCGAGTTAACGAACCTGTGCGGCACGCCGGCCGGCACCACCACAACCTGACCGCCGCTCGCCTCGAAGACGTCGTCTCCTGCGGTGAAGGTGGCGTTACCCTCCTGCACTACGAAGACCTCCTCGTAGGGATGCCTGTGCAGCTTCGGACCGCTCCCCGGCGGCGCGTCTACGACGATAAACGAGACGCCGGTATCCCCGTAGTGGTGTCCCTCGAACTCGTAGGAAGCCTCGCCGTGCGCCAGGTCGGCTACGTCGATGATGCGCATCACGACACATCTCCTATGGTGCTCGCCTCCTCGGGCATGGGTGCGTCGAGGAACGGCACCACGGTGGGCGCAAACGCGGGGGAGTAGAAGATGTCGTAGTGCGTCGTGCCTGGAAGGACTGCGAGCCTGGCGCTGGACATCCCTGATCCATCCCACCCTGCGTCGGCCTTCCCTCCGCCTAGCAGCTCGAAGAAACGTACAGCGTGTGCGGTGCGGACGCTGTCTGCGTCGCCGACCACGATCATGGTCTGAGCCTCCATCGCTTCCACGCCTTCGGACCAGTCGTAGTCCCGACGCAGCAACTCGCCCAGCTTGGTGAGCAACACGGGCCAATCCGCGGGCCTCGGTGCGACGCTGGCATAGAGCTTGTAGATCGGGCTCTGCTTCATCGGCTCCGCGACCTCAGGGCCCATCCGCCCCATACCCGCGAGGACCTCGGGGTACCAGCCATCCCTCTTGAACGGGGCCGAGACGACTACCAGCTTGCGTACGAGCCCGGGGTGCCTGATGGCGGTCTGCAAGGCGACGCCGCCGCCCAGAGAGTAGCCCATGACGTCGGCCCTCTCGAAGCCGAGGTGCCCGATCAGGGCGCCGATATCGTCGGCCATCGACTCGAAGGAGAGCGGGCGGTCGATGTCGGCGGTGCGCCCGTGGGCCTGCAGATCTACGCCGATGACCTGCCGGCCTTCTGCGAGCATAGAGAGAACCTCGCCGAACATCTCGATCGCTCCGATGCCGCCGTGCAACAGGATAAGCGGTTTGCCGCTGCCGTGGATCTCGTAGTACAGTTCGAGGCCGTTCACCGCTGCGTAATCGCCTCTGGAGTGTTCACTCATCTTCTCTCCTTTCCGGCCAACGAGCCCCGCTTCTCCTTTCTCTCACCTGATGACCCGGAAGGTCATGTGGGTCACGTCTGGGGCTTCGATGATCTCCGTGCGCTCCAGCTCGACAGGCTCCGCGCCAAGGTGGTCGAAGAGCCTGACGCCATCGCCGAGCAGGACGGGCACCAAGTCTATGTGTATCTCCTCGAGGAGCCCAGCCCTTATGCACTGCTGCACGA
>CADDZK010000228.1 GCA_902812425.1 Actinomycetota bacterium | reverse complement strand
CCATCAGAGGTCCGGAGGAGCCCCTCGTACAATCCGATGGGAAAATCCGTCACTGGCGTTACGTCCCGGAGCTGCGATACCATATCCGGGTAACGACCACTGCGGTCGGGGCGCTCTTCAACGCCAACGAGGACTCAAACTACACCCGCAAGAAGGGCAGGCCGGAGTGAAGTTCGACTACTATCCGGAGACCGACTCGCTCTACATCGAGCTTAATCCCGGAAGGGAACGCAAACCTGGTGGCACGCAGGAAGTGGTGGGCTGGGGAGACCACGACATCGTGATAGATGTGGACGCCGAAGGGGTGCCGGTCGGAATAGACATTCACGGCTTTGCGTCCGGGATCGTGGACCTCACAAAGCTGGAAGCGGAAGGTCCGGTCTTCGGCCTGGTTTGCTCTGGAGACCCCGAAAGACGGGTGAGCTAGCAACTACCGGCAGACAGCCCACCCCGCTCACGAGATCTATGGCTTCACCAACAAGAAGGTCGGTATAGTGAAGCCGGTATGTAGTGGGAGAGACGAAGGAGGTCACCGTGCTCGGTAAAGCGGTTGAGGATGCGATGAACGAGCAGATCAAGAACGAGTTTTTCTCCGCCTACCAGTACCTCTCGATGGCGGCGTATTGCGAGTCGGAGAACCTTCCAGGCTTCGCGCAGTGGATGCGCACCCAGTCGCAGGAGGAGACGGAGCACGCGATGAAGTTCTACGACTTCATCCTCGACCGCAACGGCAGGGTCGTCCTGCATGGGATAGAGGAACCCGTAGTCGAGTTCGGCTCGCCGCTTGAGGTCTTCGAGCGGGCGCTGGAGCACGAGAAGAAGGTAACGGCCATGATAAACGAGCTCTATGCCCTGGCGGTCAGGGAGAACGACTACGCGAGCCAGACTTTCTTGCAATGGTTCGTCACCGAGCAGGTCGAGGAGGAGAAGAACGCGGGCGACGTCGTCGATACGCTGAAGATGATAGGTGACAAGAGCGAAGCCCTCTTCCTGCTCGACAGGGAACTGGGCCAACGCCGGACGGAGGAGCAACCCACGGCCTGATCTCTGAGGAGCTGACCACGTTTGCAGAGAGAAGACCCCCTTGCAAACGGCTTTAAGGTTGGATCTCCCCTCCGCCGAGCCACCCGTCTCTGCGTTCCTTGAGCCAGGTCGTCCGCAACCTGTTCGCCGCCATCCTGGCCGGCATATCCTCGGGGGCGAGGTCGTCTATGGCTTTGTAGAACGTCTTTCCGCCGCTCATTAGCGCCACGAGACCACGTTCGGCCTGTCTCCGGTCCTCAGAGACGAGCCTCTGTAAAAGCGCGGGAAGCTCTCCCGGCAGCGGCTCGCCGAGCAGCCTGGCGAGCTGGCCGTCTTTGCGTAGTTGGAGCTGGCGTTGCTCGGTCTGCACGAAGTGCTTCCAGGCTGCCGCTTCTTCCTCTTCCTTCCTCTTCCTGGTCTGCTCGCGCTTCCGAGCGAGCTCCACCTGCCTGGCGGCGGAGATCCAGGCCGCGGAGAGCCTTGCCCGGCCTCGCTCCCTGGCCCGCTCCCGCTCCTCCCGCCGCTTCTGCATCTCTTCCTCTGGATAGTCGTTCGACACCAGAAACATCCTTCTCTCTTCTTGACGCCGGGCCCCGAAAGAGGAGCGCACCCGGGTTGTATGTACAGAGCTAGGGAAGGCGGCTTCGGCTCCAGTGAAAGGTATCCGACTCTCCTATTAATGCTTATTGTATCATACCACGACATCCCCATAGGCGACCCATCTGCCCGTGCAGAGAGTCTGCGTTCCCGCAGGTACGGGGTGTTGTTATCATGACAGGTGTGGGGTGCCGGTCCGTTCGTGCGTCTCGCGGGAGGATCGCAATGGTCAACCGCACGCAGTCTCTCGTGCTCGGGTTCTTCGCTGTGGCCTGGATCGGCCTGGTGATCATCCTCCTCGTAGAGCCAGGGATCTACGACGAGGCCATGAAGCTGCCAGCGGGCCAGCATCGCGTGGCCGACGTGGCTTTTCTGGGGGCGATCTCGGCTTTTATCGCCCTGCTCTCACTAGGCGTGCTCAGGCGCTGGCGCTGGGCGTTCTGGCTCATCCTGGTCGCTTTCCTCTTCGGCGTACTGCGCGTACCCGTGTCCATCCTGGAGCTCGCAGGGATACTCGCCCCGGCCGGACCGGCCTGGTACGTGCTCTTCCAGGGCATCCTGGGCGTGGCCCAGTTCGCCATCGGGCTCGTGATGCTCGCCGGCTACAGGCGTTCCGGCACCTGGGGTACCTAGCCAGTCTCCACTACGTTTTCGAGGCTCGTTGACGCGGGTGCTAGCACCTAGCACACCCGGGGAGATCTTCTTCTTGACCGGAATACGGGCGTTATGTAAGCTCAGGTGCATCGAGTCGCGCCGACAGAGAGGGGCAATATGCGTGTGGAGAGAGGGGCAGGGCGCATCCGGGCAAGGTATGCGTACTCAATACTAGGACTGGCTGTCGTGCTGGCGGTACTCGTCGCGGTACCGGCTCTGGCTGCGGGCAACGACACGGAGGTGACCGTAGGGAGCAACGACGATGTGTTCTCCCAGAACAAGCAGAACGAGCCCGCGGTCGCGATCGACGCGAACAATCCTGATGTGATGGTAGCTGGTGCCAACGACAACATCGATATGGAAGCCTGTAACGCCGGCCCCGACACGGATTGTCCGTTCACCGAGGGCGTCGGGGTCTCTGGCGTCTACTTCTCGTTCGACAGCGGAGATTCCTGGGCCCAGCCGACGTACACCGGCCTTACTGCGAGGGACTGTCTCGGCGTGCCTGGCGACGATCCGGGTTGCGAGCCGGAGGAAGGGCCTATCGGGACGCTGCCTAATTACTACGAGAACGGGCTGGTCTCTGACGGGGACCCGGCGGTCGCCTTCGGTCCGAAGCCTGATGCTCGGGGACACTTCTCCTGGGAGAACGGCTCGCGCCTCTACTACGCGAATCTGACCTCCAATCTGCCGGGGAGCAAGGCATTCAAGGGCTTTGAGGCCATCGCCGTCTCGCGAACGGACGACGTACAGGGTGCTGCGGCCGGTGAGAATGATGCGTGGATGGACCCGGTTATCGCCAGCAGGCAGAACTCGGCCCTCTTCAGCGACAAGGAGCAGATCTGGGCTGACAACGCACAGAGCAGCCCGTACTTCGGCAACGCCTATATCTGCTACGCCGCGTTCCAGGGTAATGGCGCGCAACCGCTTAAGGTGCTCACCTCGGGTGACGGGGGCAGCTCGTGGACGTCACATCAGGTGACGCCTGCGGTAAACAACCCCAACAGCCAGCAAGGCTTCGGACGGTCCGGCTGTACGGTTCGCACCGACTCCCAGGGTGTCGTGTACGTCTTCGATTATCAGTTCGCATTCGACCCGCAGACGGCAGCCCCTGGCAAGATCCAGATGATCAAATCCTTCGACGGTGGTGAGCACTGGACGCGCCCGCGTAATATCTTCACCGCCTACGACACCTGCAACTACTTCGAGCCCTCCATCGGCCGCTGCGTCGAGGACGGCGTCGCCGGGGCCCGCTCGGACCTCTCCCCGGCTCCCTCCGCGGACATAGCGAACGGTGCTCCGACCGGCGATGACGCCACCGACAGGCTCGTGCTCACGTGGGTGGATGGCCGCGACGGTCTCAACCACGAACACGTGATGTTCACGTCTTCGAGCCGCGGTGGGAACAACTGGGTTACGCCCAGCCAGGTCGAACGGAGCGGCGACCGCGGCTACTATTCGGCGCCAGCCATCTCGCCGAACGGTACGGACACGTGGCTCGTGTACAACGCCTTCACCACGCCGTTCCGGAACAGCGCCGAGGGACCGGGCAACGACCGAGAGCTCGTCGGCGTAGTGCTGCACACCGATGGCACCAGCGCCAACGGCTTCACGCAGGTCCATCGTGGCGAACCCGGCGACGCGAGGGGTTCGAGCCAGAACAACCTGGCAGCCGAGTTCCTCGGTGACTATGTCTACGCCGCCGCCACCCGCACCTACGGCACGGCGGTGTGGAACGACGTGCGCAACGCCGCAGATTGCCCGGCCATCGACGAGTACCGCCAGGAACTCCACGAAGAGGCCGTCGCCACCGGAGCCAGGACCGCGGAGGCCGAGGAGCCTCGCGGCGAGGAAGAGCGAATGCAGCAGGGTCCAAAGGCACAGGAAGAGGAAGAAGCGACGCCGCCCGCCGTTCAGCAAGAATGCCCGCCGAACTTCGGTAACTCAGACATCTACGGCGGTACCTACGCCGACCCGACTCCGTAAAGGAGCATAAGCCTGGCATCGGGGCGGGGGTTCTTCTGAACCCCCGCCTCGTTCACATTTCGCCCCCTGCGACTCGCGGTACTATTTAGCGACGATCTCCGGGCATCCATTGCCGGTCAAGGTCTCCAGGGTTGCTGCCGGGAGCGCAAGAGGACGGGTATGAAGACCCTGTATGGGAGGTGATCCAGGTGACGCAAAGGATGACGGATGAGGAGTACCGTAGCTTCCTCCTCGACACCGCGCGGACGGCGATCCTCGCCACGGTACGCGCCGACGGCAGGCCGCACGTAGCCCCGATCTGGTTCGACCTCGATGGCGACATCCTGATCTTCACGACCGGCGAGAGCACGGTCAAGGCGCGCAACATGCGCCGCGACCCGCGCGTCAGCCTGTGCATCGACGAAGACGAACCGCCGTTCCACTTCGTCCTGATCGAAGGCACGGCAGCGCTCACGGCCGACGACCCCGACCTCCTGTACTGGGCGAAGCGCCTCGGAGGCCGCTATATGGGCCCACACAGGGCCGAAGAGTACGGCAGGCGTAACGCGGTAAAAGGTGAGCTACTCGTCCGCGTCACCCCGCAGAAGACCCTCGCCTACAAAAACATCTCCGACTAATTATACTCATAATACACCGATACGGACGCTTCCTTCGGGTGCGGACCGCACGGGCGTGCTTACGCTATGATCTCTATTCGTGAAGAAGTGGGAAGAGACAGGGAAGAGCGACGACCTGAAGGAGTGGCTGCGTGAGGCGGTCTCGCGTCCGCTCGACGAGTGGCGCGAGGTCTACGAGAGCTTCTCGCCGGTAGACATCGAGACGGGGGAGAGGCGTCCGCGGGTGCCGCCGCCGGACGTGGATTCGCGGCTCGCTGCGGTGCTGGTTCCGATCCTCATAGAAGGTAATGACGCGCGGGTGATCTACACGGTGAGGAAGGACGATCTCGCCGACCACGCGGGCCAGATCTCCTTTCCCGGTGGCAGCAGAGAGTCGGGGGACGGTTCGTTGCTCGAGACCGCCCTGCGCGAGGCCGAGGAGGAGATCGACCTGAGCCCGGATCTTGTGGAGGTCATCGGCGGGCTGGAGGAGATGTATATACCGCCTTCGAACTTTCGCGTCAGCCCGTTCGTCGGGCTCCTGCCGCCGCGGGCCGAGATGGTGCTCGCACCTGACGAGGTCGAGGAGATCTTCACTGTCTCCCTGGCGACGCTGAGTGCCCCCGAGACGTTCCGCAGGGTGCTCTGGCGCCGCGAAGGCCGCGACTACGAGGTTCCCGTTTTCGCTATAGACGGTCCGGTTGCGCGCAACATCTGGGGAGCGACCGCCGCGATGACCGCCGCCCTGCTGGCGCGCCTGGGCTGGCGAGAGTACCGGCAGTAGGGGGACGACGTGCTGCGGCTGGTCGCGACGGGACTCTTCGGGCTCATGTTCCTTGCCGAGGCCTGGGATGCCTACGGGCTCGCGCTGACGCTCGCCGACCCGATGCCGGCCGCAGGAAGGCTGGATATCAGCATCGGCGCCGAGGTACTGCGCACTGCCATACTCCTGGTACTGCCCCTGTTCGTGGCCCTCGGGGCGCTCCTGGCCGTGGTCGGACTGCGCGCCGGGAAGCCCACCCTCTTTCGCCGGGGCGCAGTGACGTGCGCGCTCGCATACCTCGCGTACGGGCTCTATCTGGTGGCAGACGGTGCGCTGCACATCGGCTCCGGCCTCGTCGTCCTCGTCGGTTTGATCTACGTCGTGCTCGGCGGGCTCGCGTACGCGATGCATCGGTCAGTGTTCGAGATGTGAGGACGCAGCGTGTGTCCTCGGGATCAGACGTGTGCAGACGGTGAACTTATGCCTGGCAACGTTGTGACTCATCGGACGCTTGGTAGAGTGGTCGCGGTACTGGTAGCCCTTCTCGCAATGGCCTGCAGCACCGTACCTTCGCAGGAGGATAGCTTCCCTGTAACCTCCCCTCGGACACCACCGCCGCTACCTCGCCCAACGCAGAGGTGTTCTTCCCGACCGTGCCGCCGATGGCCGCGGTCCCGTCCGCAGCGATAAGAGGTACGCTAGCGCTCTCCGAGAAGGACTGCCTCCTAATCAAGCCGCTGCCGGGGAACAATGCCAAGTTCCCCGGTGCCGACCCCTCCGAGTTCCGCGGCTCCGTCCCCCTGTGGCCCTCGAACTACGGGCTCGACACAGGCGGGGGCGAGGTGCGGATGCTCGACGGGCGCGGGTGGGTGGTCGCCCAGGTAGGCGAGAAGGTGTGGAATGGAGGGGGCGGAATCGGCGAGAAAACGCTGATGGGGAACGACCTGATGGGCGAGCGGGAGTTGCGTGAGCTCTCCGAGCACTGCCCTGACAACTACTTCCTGGTCGGGGAAGGGATGCACATACCCAAGCAGGGAAACTGACCGTACATCAACCTGTGCCCAAAATAATACTCGCCCGATTACCCCC
>CADDZK010000227.1 GCA_902812425.1 Actinomycetota bacterium | reverse complement strand
GGGGTAGTCTACGTGCTCGTTGGCTCTCTGGCGGTCCAGGTGGCGCTCGGCTGGGGTGGCAAGACGGCGGGTCAGCAGGGGGCGCTGCGGGCGATCTTGATCGCCCCGCTCGGGAGGGTGATACTCTGCGTCGTCGCCTTCGGCCTGCTGGGATACGCGATGTGGCGTCTTTTCCAGGGCGTCCTTGATGCGGACGACGAGGGCAGAGACGCCAAGGGCCTTGCGAAGCGCTTCAACCACGTGCTCAATGGTCTGTTCCACGCGGTCCTGGCCTTTACCGCGGTGCAACTGGCGCTACTGGACTCGACTGGTGGAGGCGGTTCCACTGACGACCTGACGGCCCATCTGCTCGAGCAGCCCTTTGGTCGCCTGCTGAGCGTAGTCGTGGGGGTGGTGATCGTCTGCGTGGGCCTCTATCAGTTCTATTGCGCCTACAGGGCGAAGTTTATGGAAGAGCTCGATCCTGGCAGGATGGGGACCGCGGAGAGAAAGTGGACGAGGCGCAGCGGACGCCTGGGCTACGCCGCAAGAGGTGTGGTGTTCCTAGTTATAGGTGCCTTCTTCGTTCAGGCGGCGATCCAGGCGGACCCGAACGAGGCCCGCGGCCTTGGCGGCGCACTCGCCACCCTGGCCCATCAGCCTTTCGGGCCTTATCTCCTGGGGGCCGTGGCCCTGGGCCTCGTCTCCTACGGCGTGTTTATGTTCGTCGTAGCACGTTACCGTCGCATAGATCCGGCCTAGTCTTCGGATAGAATCGCGAGCTATGGCCCTCAGAGAGCGCACCCCCGCTGAGGCAGGGGCCCTAGCCGCAGGGCTCCTCGTAGAGACCTGCCCGCCGCACCCGGATAACTCGCTGCGAATGCAGGTGGTCAGGGACCTTGCACTCGACCTCGAGCGCAGGCTTGAAGCCCTCGCTGACACGACAGAAGGAGAGACCGACTCCCTGATCGAAGCCGCGCTTGCCTGTGCGGACCTTGCCACCCTCGCCGCCTGCAACCTCTCTGTTCTTCCCGACAGGTCTCGCGCGAGGGCGGCAGTACACCTCGCTTCGGGGACGACCCGCGCCCTCGTAGACCTGCTGGAGTCAGAGACCGCGGCTCTGGAGGAGACCAGCGCCGAGAACACGCTCAGGGACGCCAGGAGCGCGGGCTGGCGGGCCGACCTGGCCGCGGACCAGATCGAAGTGGCCTAGAAGACAGGGACGGGCCGCCCACCGGAGAGAAGCCGGCGCGCCGCCCCGGCCACCCGTTCGAGGTAGTCCTCGTCCTGTGGGACGAACTCGGTAAGGTGTATCCGCGTGGCCGAGGTCCCGCCCTCCGCGTACTCGCGGGCAGGGGCAGCCCCGGCCTCGTAAAGCACCTCGACGTCGTCGAGATACAGGCGAAACACGGCCCCCACCTCCTCCTTCTGGAGACGCAGGTCCTCAGGAGGGGTGTCGTCGAAGAGGAGGAAGACCTCGTGAAATTCCCTGTCACGACCGCCGAGTATCTCCTGCTCCACCCTGCGGGTCCCGAGCGGGACGAGCCTCTCCGGCTCCACCCGCAGGCCGAGCTCTTCCTCGACCTCTCGCAGGCCGTCGAGTGTCTCTTCTCCAGCCGCGAGGTGACCGGCGGCGCTGACGTCGAGGTAGCCCGGCCACGTCTCTTTCGTTGGGGCGCGACGCTGCAAGAGCAGGTAGGAACCTCCCTGATCAGAGCCGCAGATCCAGCAGTGAAAACACCGGTGCCACAACCCCAGCCTGTGCGCCTCGCTCTTGGGGGCGACCTCTCCCGTGGGCCTTCCCGATTCGTCCAGGATGTCAAGCAACTCCTCCACAAGGCGAAGGGTAGCATCGATCAGCTTGTCAGCCAGTCAGTACGCTCAGACCCTCTACACCTTCGCTCGTAACCTTCTCAGCCTACGTATGGTGATACGCCCGTGCGATTGAGAGAATGGCAGAGAGGGACATGCCCTTTTGGGTAGATTGCCACCAGTACAAGCTGAAATGCTGACAAGGAGGCGCGTTGACCACGGTCGTCATAGCCAGCTACTTCGAGGAAGAGTACATCCGTCGCATAAGGGAGGTGGACGGACGGTTGCGGGTGCTTTACAGGGAGGATCTCGTCCCCCCGCCGCGGTGGCCGGGGGACCACGCGGGATCAGAAGACTGGAAGAGGACGCAGAGAGGCGAGGATGAGTTCCTGGCGATGCTCGGGGAGGCCGAGGTCCTCTACGATTTTCCCCGCGGTCATGTGGATGACCTTGTAGAGGTCGCCCCGAAGCTCAGGTGGGTGCAGGGGAGCATGGCGGGGGCCGGAGAGGTGGCGCAGAGGGCCGGCCTCGGGGAGACGGACGTCGTTGTGACGACGGCGAGCGGCATCTACTCGGGACCGCTCGCCGAGTTCGTGCTCATGGCGATGCTCCAGCACGCCAAGGACCTCGACCGCCTGCAAAGTGACAAGGCCGAGAAGATCTGGCGGCAGGGGACGACGGGGACGCTGGAGCGCAAGACGCTCTGCGTCGTCGGGACCGGTAGCATCGGGCGCGCAATCGCCGTGCGCGCGCGGCCTTTCGGGATGCGCATCGTAGGTGTCAAACGTACGGTGCGCGAGGACGACGCGGCCTGGGATTACGCCGACGAGCTGTATGCGACGGCGGAGTTGCACGACGCTCTGGGCGAGGCCGACTACGTCGCCGTTACCCTGCCTGGCACCCCCGAGACACGGCGGCTGCTCGACGCCGAGGCGATAGCGGCGATCAAACCCGGCGCGCACTTCTCCAACGTGGGGAGGGGCGCAGTGGTAGACGAGGCGGCGCTCGTAGAGGCGCTACAGAGCGGGCACCTCTCGGGGGCCGCCCTCGACGTTTTCGAGGTCGAGCCCTTGCCCGCGGAGAGCCCTCTGTGGGGGCTGGACAACGTCATCATAAGCGCCCACACCACGGACGTGGTGCCCGACCTTATAAACGCCGCACAGACCGCCCTCTTCTGCGAAAATTTGCGCCGTTACCTCGCAGGCGAGGAGTTGCTTAACGTTCTGGACAAGCGTCTGCTCTACTAGAGAGCGGGCCTCGTACGGTAAACTACGAGGAGGGCCGGACGGGGAGGAGGCGGGTGATGGGTCTCTGGCCGCCGGTGCGAAGAACTACATCCTGAGACTATGAATGGTAATGCGCCCGATCCCAGGCGGCGTTTCACCCGGCGGGGGTTCCTGCGAATCGCCGCGGGCGGCGCTGCGGCGGCTTGCGGGGGCCTGCTCACCGCCTGTGGTGATCCGAGCCTGGCGGGCAAGCTTGGCGTCACCCCAAACCCGGCCAGGGTCGACGAACCTTTCAACATCATTCTGAGGGACCTTTCGCCCTGGCAACGCGTTGCCCTGCACGCGCGATTCGTGGATGGCTACGATATAGAATGGACGTCCAGAGCCACCTTTCGGGCGGACTTCGGGGGGACTGTGGACCTCTCGGGGCAGCCCCCGATAGAGGGCAGCTACGAAGGAACCGACCCAATGGGCCTGGTGTGGTCGGCCTACGGTCACGGGGCTTCCTACGCCATCTCTTTGCGTCCGCCGCCGATAACCATCACCGCCGAGACAGAGGGCAAGATGGCGAGCGTCAGGGTGGTCAGAGACCTCCTTACCGAGGAGATAGCGTGCACCGACGTGCGCGAAGGGGGACTCTACGGCAAGTTTTTTCATCCTGCTACGGGCGAGCCCGTCCCGGGGGTGTTAGTCCTCGGTGGCTCCGAGGGTGGGCTGGCCTCCTACGTGGTCCGGGAGGCGGCGCTCCTGGCGAGACACGGTTTCGCCGCGCTCGCGCTCGCTTACTTCTACTTCGGCTCGCTGCCCGACAGGCTCGCCCGCATACCGCTCGAGTACTTCGGGGGAGCTATCGGGTGGCTTGGGGATCAGGCGTCCGTGCGCGGCGACCGGCTCGGGGTGATGGGCACCGCCCGCGGCGGCGAGCTCGCCCTGCTTCTGGGGGCGCACTACCACGAGCTCAAGGCGGCCGTGAGCTACGTCGGCAGCGGCATCGTGTTCCCCTCTCCTACGGGTTCAGAACCGGCGTGGACCTTCCGCGGCAAACCGCTGCCCTGGGTCCCCAACCCCTTCGATATCCTGCAGGCGAAGCCCGAGCAACTCGAAAAGGCCCAGATACCGGTCGAGCGTACCAACGGGCCCGTCCTCCTCATCTCCGGCGACGAAGACCAGATCTGGCCCTCCACCCAGCTCTCGCAGGTCGCGATGGACAGGCTCCGGCGCTCAGAGCGCCCCTACCACGACGAGTTTCGTCCCTACCCCGATGCCGGTCACGGCATCCAGCCACCTTACCTGCCGGCCACGCCTGGAACCTATTACTACGGCGGAGATCTCAAGGGCAACGCACTCGCCAACGAGGACTCCTGGCGGCGCGTGCTCGGTATGCTCAACGAGGCCCTGCGGCGTAATGATCCGTGAAACGAAGGGATAAGGGGCCTCGCCTAGGGGACGGCGAAGCGCCGGAACGCTGGCTTCGACGAGCGGGCTCTGCGGCGCAGGCCGTCGCCAGCCGGCGCTCCACCGTGCACCACGAAGACATCGCATGATGCGCGCCTGACTAGTTCCTCGCCGACGCTTCTCGTCAGCGACCTCTTTACGAACCCCGCATCTCTCTCACCGATGATCACCAGCCCAGCCCCCAGCAGTTCTCTCAGGCGGAGGATCTGCTCGACGGGCTGGCCTACGAGCAGGTGCTCGGACGTGACCTCGCCTCCCCACTCCTCTATCTTCCTTACCTGCTCGCCGAGCACCCTGCCGGCCTCGGCCCTGGCCTCGTTCTCGATGGCCGTCCATGCCCCCTGCTCCCAGACCACCTCGGGGGCGGCGTGGAAGGCCTTCACACAGCCGACGGCGACCACGTGCAACCCCGAGCCTGTCTGGGTGGAGATCTCAACCGCCGCTTCGGCTGCGAGGGCGGCCTCTTCCGAACCGTCGACGACCAGGAGAATCTTGCATGGGAAGAAGCGCTTCACGCGGATATCTCTCCCTCCAGGAGCTCTCTGGTGTTACCTGGAACTCCTGCCGAAGCTGGGTCTCTCCGTATCCCAGAACATCATGCCCCCTCGGGCAGACCACCGGCGACACGGATCAGATGCCGCTCCCTTCTGTCCTTCTTGTCGAGCAGAGCCTGAATTTGCTCCTGCGGTTCGTCCGAAGTCGTCCGCACGTACTCGACGTAATAGCGCCCGTGCCTCGGGCGCCTCCTTATACCCGGCTCCCTGACCATTCTACGGGCCTCCTTCCCCCGTACGCGCCGTCCTCCGACGGAGGAGCGGCGACGCTCGGGGAGGATGTAGACACGGCACCGCCCCTCCACCTGTTTTCGAGCTTAACACCCCCGAACAAGATGACGGTTAGCGTGCGGCAAAGCTTTGGTTAAGAGGGTGCAAAGGAAAAGCGTCTCACCCGCCGAGACGTTCTAGTCGTCCATACGCCGCACGGCGGGCTCCGAGGGTTCGCCCAGTTTGCCGCCGACATAGCCGCCGAACAGGTAGACGAGGAACAGGGCGAGGGCGGTAAGCGCCGTGACCTCACCCGGGCCGAGCCCTATCAGTGCGACCACGATACCGCCTGAGACGGCGACGCCGAACGCGCCCAGAATAGCACCTGTAGCCGTCCCGACGATCGCCGTTATGGCGCCGTGCAACCCGCCGGCCCGCCGGGCGAACTTGCCGGCGACGTAACCTCCGAAGAGGTAGGTGAGGAACCCCGAAACGAGGGAGACAATAACGAGCCCGGCGGTAAACTTCCCGCTCATAACGGAGGACCCGGTCAAGGCGTCGTACGCCCCCCGCACGGGTAGGCTCAACAACAGTCCAGCCAGAACGGCCGCGAGCCAGCCCAACGCTATCCCGTCCCACCGGATGCTCCTCCCTACGCTCACAGGTCGATCTGTGGTTCCTTTCCGCTCTCCGTCCCTTGCCGTATCATGATCTCCCCATCCTCTTAGCCGTCCATAAGGGCAGAGTTAGCGTTCGGTAAAGGTTCGGTTAAAAGGTGCCTCGGGCCGGCAAACGGGCAGGTGCAGGCGGCCTTGCAGGTGGCCGTTTGTCCCTTCCGGGTATAAAGTGGAAGGTAGTGGGGCTGAGATTTCGTATATGGATGCCGGCGGTGGCTGTGTTCATCGTGCTGCTGTCCATAGGCACGATAGTACTCTACGGGCTGCAGGCCACGAAGGCGCGCCTCGCCCAGTACTCGCAGGATCACGCGCTGGCCCAGGCGGCTGTGGCGGCGAACGTGGTCGAGAAGGTAAGCCCCCAGAGAGCCGGGGGGGCGCTCAAGCCCGCGGCAGACACCTCGGAAGGTGAGTTGTTGCTGGTCAACCGCCAAGGGGATGTGGTGACGCGGGTAGGCAGAGGGGCTGAGATCTCGCTACCTGATCGCTTCCTCGGAGCCGCATCCCGCGGAGAGCGCCTCAATCAGCGCATCGAGGGTCGCTGGGTAGCCACGGTGCCTGTGATCCGGGACGACAAGGTGTGGGGCGGGGTGGTGTTCATCTCGGGCAACAGCGAGAGCGCCGTCCTCAAGATCTTCTCCCACAGCAACGTGGAGGCCGCCGCCATAGCCGCCGTGGTCGGAGGCGGCTTGATGCTCCTCGTCGCAACGCTCCTGAGCAGAAGGGTCGAGCGTCTGACCCTTGCCGCGCGGGCGATAGAGCAGGGGGACTTCTCCTCCCGTATAGCGCCTGGCTACGACGACGAGCTCGGCGACCTCT
>CADDZK010000226.1 GCA_902812425.1 Actinomycetota bacterium | reverse complement strand
GTAGCGCAGGTTCGATCCTGAGCATAGGGAGCGCAGGCTCTATCTCAGGCCTCGGCGGTGCGGGATACAGCCCCTTCCCAAAGAGCGAAGAGGACGCGCCCGAAGAACCCTAGAGGGACGTCAGACGGCCTCATCTCGGAGCCTTATGCCAGAAGGATTGCAAGCCCTTACGTCCCTCTGTTAGGCTGCGCCAACTCACGTATGGAGCGCGGTTTGGCGGAGAAGGAGGGCGCTCATGAGCAAGGGTATTCTGGAGCGGTTGGACGAGGGCGTCGTCCTAGGTGACGGCGGGTATTTGCTGGAGCTTGAGCGCAGGGGCTACGTACAGGCTGGGCCCTTCGTGCCCGAGGCCAGCATCACCTATCCCGAGGCGCTGGCGGAGTTGCACAGGGAGTTCGTCGGGGCCGGGGTGGACGTCCTACAGACGCTCACGTTCTACGCCAGCGAGGACAAGCTGGCTACGGTCGGGCTCGAAGGCAGGGTGGACGACATGAACCGTGCGGCGACCAGGATCGCACGCTCGGTCGCCGACGAGGCCGAGAGAGACGTGCTCGTAGCGGGGAACCTGAGCGTCACCTGGGCCTATGACCCCGACGATTCGACCTCGCACGGGCGCGTGCGGGAGATGTTCGACCGTCAGCTCGCCGTGATGACGGAGGAGGGTATAGACTTCGTCATCGCCGAGACCTTCTCCTGGGTCGGGGAGGCCTTGATCGCCGCCGAGGCCATACGGGCTGTGGGGCTACCGGCGATGGTTACGATGGCCCCAGATAACGATCCCAACTCCTTCGACGGCTATTCGCCGGGCGAGCAGGTAAAGCGCCTCGCCGACGCCGGCGTAGACATCGTCGGCGCCAACTGCCTGCGCTCGCCCGAGTACATGCTTCCGATCATGGAGGAGATGCGCGCCGCCATCCCCGACTCCGTCCACATGGCTACCCAGCCCGTCGCCTTCCACGGGACCCACGAGAAGCCCAACTTCGTCTCGCTACCCGAGTTCCCGTACGAGCTGGAGAGGCTGACGCTCCCGCGCGCACCGATGGGCGAGTTCGCGCTGCGGGCCCGCGACCTCGGCTACGACTTCATCGGCTCCTGCTGCGGGTCGGTCGCGGTCCACGTGAGGGAGATGGCGAGAGCTCTGGGCAAGATCTCCGCCGATGAGCGCGAGTGGCGCACGAAGACGGGCAGGGCCCAGTCAGGCTACGAGCTGCACCGTATGGGGAACGTGTGAAGACCTCCTACGAGTACGTCGTCGTCGGCTGCGGCGGCATAGGGAGCGCCACCGTGTACTGGCTCTCCCGCGAGGCCGGCCCCGAGGTCTTAGGCCTCGAGCAGTTCCACCTCGGCCACGACAGGGGCAGCTCCGAGGACCACTCGCGCATCATCCGCCTCTCCTACCACGACCCCGCCTACACAGCCCTCACCCCCCACACCTACGAGGCGTGGTCAGAGGTAGAGGAGGAGTCGGGCATACGGCTCGTCTTCAAGACCGGCGGCCTAGACCTTGAGTCTGTGGAAGACGGGCCCGTATACCTCCACCAGTACACGGGGGCGATGGACGCGGCGGGCATCCCGTACGAAGAGCTATCCGCCGGCGAGATCATGGCCCGCTTCCCGCAGTTCAACCTCGACGAGAGCGTACGGGGCGTCTACCAGCAGGAGGGTGGGCTCGTAGACGCCGGCAAGGGCAACGCCGTCCACATAGCCCTGGCGAGGGCCCGCGGAGCCACAGTCCTCGACGAGACGCCCGTGTATAGCGTGAGAACGATCGGTGAAGGCGTCGAGGTCGAGACGGCGGCCGGAACCTTCCAGGCGAAGAGGCTCGTCGTCGCCGCAGGTGCGTGGACGAACCGCGTGATCGGGCACCTGGGGTACGAGATCCCCATCACGTGCACGCAGGAGCAGGTGACGTACTTCCAGACGCCGCATCTGCGGGAGTTCACACCAGACAGGTTCCCCATCTGGATCTGGCACGGCGGCCCCGACTACTCTTTCTACGGCCTCCCCGTCTACGGCGCTGTAGGCTCGAAAGCCGGCCAGGATGCGGGCGGCGACGTCGTTAGCGTGGACACCCGTACCTTCGACCCGAACCCGCGCGTCCTCGCCAGGTTGCGCGGCTTCCTGGAGCGCCACATCCCCCGCTCCCTCGGACCCGAGCTCTACACCAAGACCTGTCTCTACGACATGCCGCCGGACCGCGAGTTCGCGCTTGGCAGCCTCCCCGAGACGCCCCAGGTCGTCGTGTTCTGCGGCGCCGGACACGCCTTCAAGTTCGCCGGGCTGGTAGGCAGGATCTTGAGCGAGCTGGCAATGGAGGGACGTACACGCTACCAGATAGACGCCTTCCGTCTCGACCGCCCCGCGCTTACGGACCCTGACTACGAGCAGACGCTCGCGATGTAGCCGCACCGATGAGGACGGAGGAATTCTACGTAGAGGAACTCGACTCCGCCTCCGTCGTCGCGGTCGCCAGGCGAGAGGCGCCGGTGGCCATGGGCGAAGCGGCCCGCGAGCGCTTACGCGCCTCGCGCCGCCACGTCGAGCGTATGATCGACGACTCCGGCGCGGTCTACGGGGTGACGACGGGCTTCGGCGCCCTGGCCACTACCCGCATCCCGGCAGATAAACGCCTGGAGCTGCAGCACTCGCTCCTTCGCAGCCACGCCGCCGGTATGGGACCTTTCATCGAGCCCGAGGTCGTGCGGGCGATGATGGTCATCCGGGCGAAGACCCTCTCGGCGGGCTACTCGGGCGTCTGTCCTGAGCTCGTTGACGCCCTGATCTCAGTCCTCAACGCCGGCCTCGTCCCCGCCGTCCCGGAATACGGCTCGATGGGCGCGAGCGGCGACCTCGCCCCCCTGGCCCACGTCGGCCTCTGCCTGACGGGTGAAGGCTGGATGCTGGAGGATAGAGAGACCGTTCCTGCCCGCGAGGCCCTGGGGAGCGTCGGCATCCAACCCGTACAGCTAGCTACGAAAGAGGGTCTCGCCCTCATCAACGGCACGGACGGCATGCTCGCCATGCTGGTGCTGGCGCTGGAAGATTTGAAGGTCCTCCTCAAGACCGCCGACGTAACGGCGGCCCTCTCCGTCGAGGCCCTCCTCGGCACGGACAGGGTCTTCCGCAAAGAGCTACACTCGCTGCGCCCGCATCCGGGCCAGCTCGCGAGCGCCGCCAACATCCTGAGGATGCTCTCGGATAGCCCCATCGTAGCCTCCCACCGCGACTCGCCCCACCTCGTCCAGGACGCCTACTCGCTGCGCTGCGCCCCACAGGTCTACGGCGCCGCACGAGACACCCTGGATCACGCATCGCGCGTGGCGGCGCGGGAGCTCGACTCCGTGACCGACAACCCCGTCGTCCTGCCCGACGGACGCGTCGAGAGCGCTGGCAACTTCCACGGTGAGCCGCTCGCCTTCGTCCTCGACTTTCTCGCCATCGCGAGCTCAGAGGTGGGTGCGATCACCGAGCGCAGAATAGACCGTATGCTCGACCCGAAGCGCTCCGAGGGACTGCCGGCCTTCCTCAGCCCGCAACCGGGTGTGAACTCGGGGTTCATGATCTCACACTACACCGCGGCATCCCTGGCCGAGGAGAACCGCCGCCTCGCCAACCCGGCCAGCACGGGCTCCCTCCCTACCTCGGCCATGCAGGAGGACCATAACTCTATGGGCTGGAGCGCAGCCCGCAAGCTGCGCCAGCTCATAGAGAACGTCTCACGCATCCTCGCCGTCGAAGCGGCCTGCGCAGCCCAGGCCCTCGACCTCCGCACCCCCCTGAAACCAGGCCCCGCAACCGCCGCCGTACTCGCACGTATCAGGCAGGATATCCCGTTCATCGAGAGCGATGTCTTTATGGCCCCACACCTCCAGACGGCACAGAGACTGGTGAGAACCGGAGCGCTGGTGGAGGCAGCAGAAGAGATACTCGGCCCCCTGAGATAACGTACCGACCGGACGTGGGTCCTGAAGGACCATGATGTACGCAGTACATCGCGCCTTGCGGGCGCAGGGGTATACTGAGAATACGGCCACAGGCAAAGGAGATCTGGCGATGAACCTGGATGAGGCGGCCGTCGGGCGCTTGCTGCGGATGGAAGAGGTCATCCCCACCATGCAGAGGGCCCTGGCCGATTTCTCGGGCGGCAAGGTGGTGCAGCCCGTACGGACGATGCTCCCCGTGCAGGAGCACGAGGGCTTCCTCGGCCTTATGCCGGCGTACACAGGCACGGCCCTAGGGACCAAGCTCGTGGCTTTCTACCCCAAGAACGTCGGCGTACCGACGCACCACGCGACGATCTTGCTCTTCAAGCCGGAGACCGGCGAGCCGCTCGCCAGCATGGACGGGCGCCTGATCACCGAGGTCCGAACGGCGGCGGTCTCGGCCGTCGCCACGCAGCATCTCGCCAGGCCCGATGCCTCGGTGCTCGCGCTCATAGGCTCGGGCGTTCAGGCGCATAGCCACCTTGAGGCATTGAGGCTCGTGCGCACCTTCAGGGAGGTCAGGGTGTGGAGCCCGCGCCGTGCTAAAGAGTTCGCCAGGGAACACGGAGTCGAGGCTGCAGGCTCGGCGGAGGAGGCCGTGCGCGGAGCGGACGTCATCGTAACGGCCACGACCTCGTCTACTCCTGTACTACGTGGGGAGTGGCTCTCTCCGGGGGCCCACATCAACGCGGTGGGAGCACCCCGCCCTGACTGGCGGGAGCTCGACGACGAGGTACTCGGTTTGTCGCGGGTGTACGTAGACTCGCGGGAGGCCGCCCGAAAAGAGTCGGGCGACGTTATCGCCGCAGGAGAGATCTTCGCCGAGATCGGGGAGGTTGCCGCCGGTGCGAAGCCGGGACGTCAATCCGAGGAGGAAGTTACGCTGTTCAAGTCGCTCGGGCTGGCCGTCGAAGACGTGGCTACGGCGGAGTTAATCTATCGCAAGGCCGCGGATGGGGTCGCCGCAGACGACGATCTACCCTCCGTCGATCACGAGAGCGGGATGTGAGGAGCATCGCTATGGACACGGAGCAAAACAAGTCAACCGTCCGCCGGTTTTATGAAGAAGTCTGGAACAGGGGGAACGTAGATTTTGCCTTTCAGGTCTTCGCCGAGGACTACATCCGCCATGACCTCCGCCCGACCAGTGCCCTCCCCGGCCCGGAAGGACAGAAGCAGATCGCAGCCGACTTCCGGGCGGCGTTTCCCGATCTCGAATGGACCATCGACATTATCCTGGCCGAAGGCGATCTGGTAACGGGGCGCTGGACTGCTAGTGGAACGAACACCGGGCAGTGGGGCGGCATCGAGCCTACAGGCAAAAAGGTCGTGTTCTCGGGCGTCAACATCTTCAGATTCGCGGACGGGAAGGTAGTGGAAATCTGGAACCATCGCGACGATCTGGGGTTGAGGGAGCAGCTCGGAGCCCCGATCTTCGCCGGTAGCACCGGCTGAGGCGTGCCCGGGAAGATCCGCCATTTCGGCAGAGAGCGCCGCGCCGACAGGCGTACGACGCCCCGGTTGGGTGATTGAGCGCGTTTGGCCAGCCCTGAGACACCATCGGGGGGAACGCTCCGCAGGGCGCTCGCCTATCTGCGCTCGTACAGGGGGGAGAGCGCTGGCGCGATCGTCTCGCTCCTCCTGGTCTCCGGGGCGAACCTCACGACGCCGATCCTGATCGGACGCGCCATCGACGACGGCATCGGGCCGCGGCGGCTCGGGGTGCTCTTCGCCATAGTCGGGGGCCTCGTCGGGCTCGCGCTGGCGCGCGGGCTGTTCACGTTCTTGCAGGGGTATCTGGCGGAGAGGGCTTCGCAGGGGGTCGCATACGACCTGAGGGACGCGCTCTTCGAGCGGATAGAGCGGCTCTCGTTCTCCTACTACGACAGGGTCCAGACGGGTCAGCTCGTTACACGTCTGACCAGCGACGTCGAGCAGATACGCACCTTCGCTGGCTCGGGCGTCGTCCAGCTCACGAACGCCATCGTCATGCTCGTTGGCACGGCGGCGTTACTTCTGTATCTCGACTGGCAGCTCGCCCTCGTGGCGCTCGCCATCTTGCCCGTCATAATCCTTCTGCTCGTGCGGTTTATACGGAGGATAAGACCCCTCTTCAGGGAGGTTCAGCAGACGCTCGGGCGGCTCAACACCGTATTGCAGGAGGACCTCGCGGGGGTGCGTGTGATCCGGGCCTTCGCCCGCGAGGACTACGAGACGGCCCGCTACGAGTCGGTCAACGATGACCTTCTCAGTAGGAACCTCACGACCGTGAGGCTCTTCTCCAACAACTTCCCTTTCGTCTTTCTCTTCGCCAACCTCGGGACGCTAGGGATCATCTGGTTCGGAGGCTGGCAGGTGATGGGCGGAAGGCTCTCCGTCGGAGAGCTCGTAGCCTTCAACACCCTGCTCGGGTTCATGCTCTTCCCGATCCTGACGATAGGCTTCCTCTCTGCTAGCATCTCGCGCGCCGGGGCTTCCTCCCAGCGCGTCTTCGACGTCCTCGACGCCCCTCTCGACGTGACGGATAGTCCCCATGCCTATCCCCTGCCCCCCGTCTCTTGCCGGGTCGAGTTCGACGACGTCTCGTTCCGCTACGCTGGCGGCGAGCGCGACATCCTCTCGGGCGTGTCGTTTGCGGCCCAGCCGGGGCAGACGGTCGCCATCCTCGGGACCACGGGCTCGGGGAAGTCCACGCTCGTCAACCTCATCCCGCGCTTCTACGACGTGAGCGGAGGGGCGGTCAGGCTCGACGGCCACGACGTGCGCGACGTGACGC
>CADDZK010000225.1 GCA_902812425.1 Actinomycetota bacterium | reverse complement strand
CCTGGTAACGTTGCTTATCCGCGTAAACCGCGAGAAGCAGCGACTCCTCACCTACGGGCTCTCCGAACACTACCGCAACATCTTCCAGATCACACGCCTCGACGACGCCATCGGCATCTACGGCTCCGAGGAGGAGGCGGTTCGCGCGGGCGCGGCGTAAGGCGCCCCGCAGGAGAGGAGGTGCTGGAAGCGTGATAGCTGACTACAAGCCGGGTCATGATGCCCTGGCGGCGGCGCTGACGCTAGCCTACGTCGGCGGTGTAGTGGTGCTTCAGGACCTCTTCCGCGCTTACACAGGAGGGGAATCGCAGTTCGCTGTCGTGGCCTCGACGCTCGCCATCGCCGTGGTGCC
Source organism: Actinomycetota bacterium (assembly GCA_902812425.1). Taxonomy (GTDB): domain Bacteria; phylum Actinomycetota; class Rubrobacteria; order Rubrobacterales; family Rubrobacteraceae; genus Rubrobacter_D. The sequence goes on along the minus strand of CADDZK010000225.1, from coordinate 6,466 downwards.
CAACTATCCGCGGCGCCGCATCCAGACCTTCATCGGCGATGGCCTGCAAAGGGGGAACCTACGATGACGGAGCAACCTCGCGACGCCGCCCACTGGGCGCGGTACGTCGAGGCGCTGAAGGTACCCGAGGGTACGATCGCCCCCAACGTCGAGGACCGCAGGGTGGTGGGCCCCTTGCAGGGCTTCGGCAAGATGTGGCAGAAGACCTACACCGCGCGCCTCGAAGGCGCGAACGCGTCACCGTCCGAGGTCGTCGAAGCCTGGCGTACTCGGTTCCCCGAGTTCTCCGAGTTCGGGGAGAAGGGCTTCCGCGTGCCTTCGGGCGGACTCGTGCCCGGCGCCGTCGCGCTGCTCGGTGGCCTCAGCGGCGTCATGGTTCTCTACTCCGACGAAGAGTCCTTCACGTACATGACGCCCGAGGGACATCCTTTCTCCGGGTGGATCACTTTTTCCGCCTACACCGACGAGGACGCTACCACGGTGGCCCAGGCCCACCTGCTGATACGCGCCAACGACCCGCTCTACGAGCTCATGATGCCCCTGGGGCTCCATGGGATAGAGGACAGGACCTGGGAGCGTACGCTCAGAAACGTGGCTACGTACTTCGGTGCCAACGCCGAGGTCGAGTCCCGCGTCGTCTGCGTCGATCCGAAGCGCCAATGGCGCCGCTACAAGAATCTACGGTACAACGCCCTGATCCTCTCTGTACTCCACGCCGTTAGCGCCCCGCTACGCTGGCTACAGCGGTCAAGAGGTGTAGGGCCACAGTCATTGACAAGCACACGAAATACTCGTATTCCGAAACCTACGGAAAGGAGCAACCCCATGACCGAAGCGACCCCATCACCGGAGAAGAAGGACGAAACGCAACCCCGCGATGCCGCCTTCTGGGCACAGAGGGTGGAGAGGCTTGAGGTCTCCGACGTGCCCACGGGAGCCGCCAACGTCAACGTGCAAGGCAGGCGCGAGGTCGGGGCGTTGCAGGGCTTCGGGCAGCTATGGCAGAAGACCTACAGGGTGCGCCTGGCCGGCGTCGGGGTGACGCCAGAGGAGGTTGTAAAGACCTGGAAGGAGCGCTTCCCCGAACTCCAGCCACCCAACAGCCGGTTCTACCCGTCGATGGCGGGCGTCGCACCTGGGGAGGTCCTCTTCATAAGCGCCTCCGTCGGCGGCATGCCCGTGCACACGGGGGTGCGCGTGATCTACGCCGACGACGAATCTTTCACCGTCATGACCCCAGAGGGTCATCCCGAGTCGGGGTGGAACACCTTCTCCGCGTACACCGACGAGGATGGCGTGACGGTGGCCCAGATCCAGTCTCTCGCGCGCGCCAACGACCCGATCTACGAGATCGGCTTCCGCGTTGTCGGAGCCACGGAGCAGGAGCGGATCTGGACCCACGTCCTGAAGTCGCTCTCGGCCCACTTTGGCGTAAACGAGCCGGTGACCCTGGAGAAGGCGTGTGTCGACCCGAAGGTGCAGTGGTCGCAGATAAAGAACCTCTGGCACAACGCGGGCGCCCGGTCTATGCTCTATACGTTTGCCGGCCCTGGGCGCTGGATGCGCGGCCTGATGCGTCGCCGGGACACGTGACCGGCCGTGGCACATACGATGCCGTGGTCGTCGGCTCCGGGCCGAACGGGCTCGCCGCCGCCGTAGAGCTGGCCCGCAACGGACAGCGCGTGGCCGTGCTCGAGGCCAGGAGCACCATCGGCGGGGGTACTCGTTCCGCCGAGATCACGCTCCCAGGCTTCGTCCACGACCTCGGCTCGGCCATACACCCCCTGGGCTACGCCTCGCCGTTCTTCCGCTCGCTGCCGCTCGAAGAGCACGGCCTCGAATGGGTCCACCCGCCTGCCCCGCTCGCCCATCCTTTCGACGGCGGCAAGGCCGCGGTGCTCGAACGATCGATAGAGGAGACCGCCGCCGCGCTCGGCCCCGACGCAGGGGCTTACCGCCGATTAATGGGGCCCATCTCCGCGGACGCAGGCAGGATAGCGAACTTCTTCGTCGGCAGGCCTGGTGTTTTACGTCATCCCCTGGCGCTGGCTACGGCTGGTTTGAGATCCCTGCGGGACGCCCGTAGCCTGGCCGAGAGCCTGTTCGAGACCGAGAGAGCCAGGGGACTCTTCGCCGGCAACGCGGCGCACTCCTTCCTGCCGCTGGAGCAATCGCCGAGCGCCATGTTCGGGCTGCTTCTCGGGACGCTGGGACACGCATTCGGCTGGCCTTTCCCAAAGGGCGGCTCGCAGAAGGTCGCAGACGCCCTCGCCTCCTACCTCGTGTCTCTGGGCGGTGAGGTCTATACGGGCGTACCGGTCGGCTCGGTCGAGGACGTGCCGCGTACCCGCGCGGTCCTCTTCGACGTGACGCCGCGCCAGCTACTCGACATCGCCGGACAACACTTCACCGAGGATTACAGGAGCGGCCTCAAGCGCTATCGCTACGGCCCCGGCGTCTTCAAGGTTGACTTCGCGCTCGACGGACCCGTCCCCTGGGAGGCCGAGGAGTGCACCCGCGCCGGCACGGTCCACCTCGGCGGCACGCTCGACGAAGTCTCTATGGGGGAGGGCGCCGTGGCGCGCGGGGAGCACCCCGAGAGGCCTTTCATCCTGCTCGCCCAGCAGAGCCTCTTCGACCCGACGCGCGCGCCTGAGGGCAAGCACACAGTGTGGGCCTACTGCCACGTCCCCAACGGCTCGACCTTCGACATGACGGAGAGGATCGAGGCCCAGATAGAGCGCTTCGCCCCCGGTTTCAAAGACCTGATTCTGGCGAAGAGCGTAGCGGGGACGGCCGACCTCGAAAGGTGGAACCCCAACCTCGTCGGCGGCGACATCAACGGCGGCTACATGGACCTGAGGCAGCTCTTCACGAGGCCCATGCCCAGGCTCAACCCGTACTCGACGCCGGCCAGTGGCCTCTACATCTGCTCCTCGTCCACGCCGCCGGGCGGTGGGGTACACGGTATGAGCGGATACCTGGCGGCCAAGGCGGCCCTGCGTTACCTCACATAACGGGAGGGGGATCCCGACGCAGACCCAGGACACAGCCGCCGGGAACCACCAGGATTCGCCTGCGCCGCGCCGGCTTCTCCTCGCGCGGGTGGTGGCGTGGCTGGTCATTCTCCTGTACGCCGCCGGTATGGGCGCCAACCTCTGGCTCAAGAGCCGTCTACATCTTCGAGACGAGTTCTCATTAGATAATGTGATGCTCTTTGCTGGGTTCGGAGCCTTCGCCCTCGTCGGCGCGTTGCTGGTAGCCAAACGTCCCGCCAACCTGGTCGGCTGGATCATGGCCACGATCGCGCTCATGGTAGCCCTCTTCCCGGCGGGGGACTCATACGCCGCCTATGTGATGACCACCCGCGGGCACCCCGATGCGCTGGCCGTCCTCGGCGCGTGGGTCCAGAGCTGGTACTGGTACGTGCTTCTCGCCCTTTTCCTGATCTATCTGCCCCTGGTCTTCCCCGACGGACGCCTGCCCTCCCGACGCTGGCTTCCGCCCGCTATCCTGGTAGGGGTCGGAACGCTTGTCATCGTCGTCCTCGGGGCGCTCAACGACACCCTGACCGGCCAGGACGTCGATTACAGGATCGACAACCCGATCGGAATCGAGGGTCTCGCCCCCGTCGAGTCCCTGCCGATTTTCGGCGTGCTGAGCGCCTTCCTCGGCATCGGGATACTGATGGCGGTCTCGTCCGTGGTGGTGCGTTTTCGCAGGGCGCGGGGGATCGAACGCCAGCAGATGAAGTGGTTTTTGTACGCGGCCTCGCTCATGCTGACCTTCCCTGTGATGGACTACCTGCCTAACGTTCTCGGCAGTGTGGTCTTCAATCTGGTGGTCATCGCCCTGCCCACGGCGATAGGGATAGCCGTGCTGCGCTACAGGCTCTACGACATAGACGTCGTCATCAACCGGACCCTGGTATACGTGGCCCTGACGGTGTCGCTGGTGCTCGTGTACTTCGGGGCAGTTGTCTCGTTGCAGTACCTCTTCCGTACGCTAACGGGCGGGGAGTCACAACTCGCAGTCGTCGCCTCTACCCTGATCATCGCGGCCCTCTTCAACCCTTTGAGGACTCGCGTGCAGGCGATTGTGGATCGCCGCTTCTACCGCAGAAAGTACGACGCCGCGAAGACCCTGGAAACGTTCGGCAGCCGGCTGCGCAACGAGACCGACCTGGAGGACCTGAGCGGGCATCTGCTAAACGTAGTGCGGGAGACGATGCAGCCATCTCACGTCTCTCTATGGCTGAAGGAGATGTCCGGAACGGAGCGGCGGTGAGGAGCCGGGGGGCGCTACTCTGGACGGCTGTGGCGCTTCAGGTGGTACTGGTGTCTCTCGGGATTGCGTTCGAGGCTATGAATTATCCTTCTCTGGGGTTGGGATTCGTGCTCGATGCGGTGGCCAGGGCGGCCTCGATCCTGGCGTTCCCCGTGGTGGGGGCCTTGATCTTCTGGCGCCGTCCCGAGCACCCAATAGGCTGGCTCTTCTGTTGCGTCAACCTCGGCTGGGCGATCAACAACTTCGCCGGTCCATATGCCAAATATGCCCTGGTCATCAACCCCGGAGCCGTGCCAGGAGGCGAGCTGGCGGTGTGGATCTACTTCTGGCCCGGTCCTGTGAGCGTCGCACTTCTCGTCCTGCTTTTCCTGCTGTTCCCCGACGGGCGGCCGCTCTCCCCTCGCTGGCGCCCCGTCGCATGGTTGACCGTTGGGTACGCCGTTCTGAGCACCGTGACGCTGGCCCTCGCTCCTGGCCCCATCGACGACACCATCGGTTTCAAGGTCGATAACCCCGCCGGCGTCGGAGGCCCCATCGGCCACGTCATCGAGCTGATCGCCGGCATCGTCCAGCCTCTGACGGTGCCGCTCCTCGTGGTCGCGCTGGTCTCACTGGCACTACGGCAGCGGCGGGCGAGAGGACAGGAGCGCCAGCAGCTCAAGTGGTTCACCAGCGCCTTGATCGTGTACGTCATACTCGTAGGGACGGATACCGCCTTCTTCCTCTATTACGGGACGGAGAATGCAATGCCTGTCTGGGCCTCCACTTTCAACGACATCGCCATCGTGAGCGACGTCCTGATCCCCGTCGCCGCTGGCATCGCCATCCTTCGCCACAGGCTCTACGACATAGACCTCCTGATAAACCGCGCCCTGGTCTACACGACGCTGACCGTCTCGCTCGCCGCGGTCTACGCAGGATGCGTCGTGCTGCTCCAGATGGCCCTGCGCTCCCTCACGGGCGAGACCTCGCAGCTGGCCGTCGTGGCCTCCACCCTGGCGATAGCAGCGCTCTTCAACCCTCTGCGCAGACGTATACAGGTGTTCATCGACAAGCGCTTCTATCGGCACAAATACGATGCGGCCAAGACGCTAGAGGCTTTCTCGGCGAGGCTGCGTGACGAGACGGATCTAGAGGCTCTGAGCGGACATCTGGTCGGGGTGGCGCGGGCCACCATGCAACCATCCCATGTATCGCTGTGGTTGAGGAACCTCCCAGTATCGGGAGAGCGCGAATGAGCGCGCAGCCACCTGTGTCAGGGCCGCCTGCTCTGCACGAACGCGGGCTCCTCGCCGCCCGAGCGCTATTCATCGCTTCAAGTGTTCTGGTCGTCTTGCTCTTCATAGTCGGGCTACCGGCGTACTACGAACAGCTCCGCAGCGTTTGCTCGGGCGGCGATACGTGCTACGATTGGCAGCTCTCCGGGGAAGGGCTGCGGGCTGCCAGGGATCTCGGCCTCCCGGATGGCTCCTTCGCCGTGGCCGGCGTCGTAGCACAGGTGGTGTTCTCGTCCGTATGGTGCGCGATAGGAGCCGTCATCTTCTGGCAGAGATCGCGGGACGCGGGGGCGCTGTTTGCGGGGCTCTTCCTCGTAGTTTTCGGGGCCGCCACCGGCCCTGGCGACGTGATCGACTCGTTGGCGAAGGTCCACCCTGTGCTCTGGTTGCCGGTCCAGGGCGTGAGTTTTCTCGGCCTGGTGCTTCTGATCTTCTTTTTCTACGTCTTCCCTGACGGGCGGTTCGTGCCGCGTTGGTCGTGGTGGCTGGCGTTGGCGTGGACGCTCATCTGGACGCCGACGTACTTCCTGCCACGCTCGTCTCTGAGCATGGATAACGCCTCTGCGCCGATCATCCTTGTTTGCCTGCTTGGTCTGTTGTTCTCGGGCACGGCCGCGCAGGTGTATCGTTACAGGCGTGTATCGAGCCCGAGGCAGCGACAACAGACCAAGTGGGCCGTCTTCGGGGTTGCCCTGTGGATCGTCGGCTTTACGGGCGTGATCCTGCCGACGGCGGTCTTCCCCGCGCTCAGGCAGTCAGGGACGCTCACCTATGTGGCCGTGCAGGCTGTCTTCCCCGTCTTCCAGCTGTTCATACCGCTCTCCATCGCCTTCGCCATCTTGCGCTCCCGGCTGTGGAACATAGACGTGGTCATAAATCGCACGCTGGTCTATGGTCTGCTC
>CADDZK010000224.1 GCA_902812425.1 Actinomycetota bacterium | reverse complement strand
ATCATGCAATCTACAGGCTCCAGCGCTCTCGACTCGCCAATCTCGGCAATGTTCTTGCCTTCCAGGCCAGCATTGTCTCCCTTGCTCAGGGAGGAGATGTAGACGCTCTCCCAACCCGTGGAGGCCACGAGGTTATCCCAGCCGTCCTGTTCGTGTCCCAACTCTTCCCTGATCCTCGCCCGCGTATCCGGGTTTTTCAGCCTCTCCAGAGCTCTGGAGACGCCACCCTCCAGCGCCCACGGCGGGAGCAGCGTGGTCAGGGTGGTCGAGCCCGCAGTGTATGGGTATACGTCGCAGGTGACGTCCAGCCCCCTGGACCTCACATTTTCCACCAGTTCCATTGCCATGGTGACGCTACCCCAGTTGCTCCTCCCTGCAGCTTTGAGGTGGCTGATCTGGAGCGGGACACCGCACCGCTCGGCGATCCAGATGACCTCTTCTATGGAGGAGACAAGGCTGCTCCCCTCACCCCTGATATGGGTGGCGAGAAGCCCATCGTAGTCAGGGAGCACGGAACACAGCTCCGCCAGTTCCTCCCTCGAGGTATAGCTCCCCGGCGCGTACATCAGGCCCAGGGAGAGGCCTATCGCCCCATCCTGGAGGGCTTCCTCCAACAGGCTCTTCATAAGGTGCAGCTCCCCGGCCTCGGCCGGCCTGTTCTCGAAACCCATCACCGCTATCCTCAACGTCCCGTGGCCTACGTAGGTGGCCACATTTTCCGCTGGCGTCGCCTCGCGCAGGCTCCCCACGTACTCGCCGAGAGTCTCCCAGGACCACGCCCGATCGGTCGTGCCGAGCACGGGCTCGACGTAGCTCCTGAGCAACTCCAGGTTTTCGGACGCGAAAGGCGCCGGCGTCATTCCGCAGTTACCGACCACCTCGGTGGTGACACCCTGCCTGAGTTTTATCTCGCTCTCAGGCACGTCGAGGATCATGAGGTCCGAGTGGCAGTGGCCGTCTATGAAGCCGGGTGAGATCACCTGCCCGCCAATGTCGCTGGTCCGCCTGCTTTTCTGTCTCACCCTCCCGACGCCCGCTATGGTGCCGTCTTTGATCCCCACGTCGCCGAAGAACCAGGGATTGCCTGTCCCGTCCACGACGCGCCCGTTTTTCAGCACGAGGTCCAACACAGTGTTCCTCCTACCAGAGCCAGCACTTCGGTTCGATCTCTCGGTCGATACATCTAGTCGACCGGGATTTCCAGCTGGGCGCAGATGCCCTTTAGGTAGTCCATCGCCAGGACGTTCTCCTGGTCGAACTCCTCAGTGGCCGAACGTTTCTCGTTGACGACCCCAGGAACTGGAGCAGCTCCCCGCGACACGCCAGGGACGTCCTCGAGCTCTATCGAGATAACCCCATCGTAGCCCGTATCTCTGAGGGCCATCAACACCGCCTCCCAGTCGATCTTGCCTTTTCCGGGCCTCCAGTGGACATTCGTTGTCCCGTTGTTATCCGAGAAGTGGCAATGGAAGATGCGCCCTGCGAGCTGGTAGATGACGACGTGTGGCGTCTCCCCTACCGGAAACAGGTGGCTGGGATCGAAATTCATACCCAGGGCGTCGGAGCCTACGTGCTCGATCAACCGTAGCATGGAGGCGGTGTTGGACATGTGGCGGTACGGGTGGGGTTCCAGAGCGTAGAGCAGGTCTGCGTCCTCGCAGATGGAGGCGCAGCGCTTCGTCACGTCCACGTAGTCTTCCCAGTTCTTCTTCCAGTCTAGGCCTGAAGGGATGTCCACGGTCCACTGCTGCAGGTGGGGCCTGTCCGTTATCCGAGGGAACTCTAGGTCGAATGGATAGGCAGACACCGAGTTCACGATCCCGGTGCCTAAGCCGACCGCCACCTCAACCGCCCGCTTGAAGTGCTCGACGGCCCGGTCCCTCTGCTTCTCATCGGGACTGGCCATACCTTCTGGTGTCGAAACGAACTCGGATATCTCGAGGCCTGCGTCCTCGACGAGGCCGCGTAGCTCCTTCACTTTCTTGGGCGTATAGAATTCAAGGAAAATTCTCCTATCCCAACCAATCAACTCCACCGCCTCGAACCCGAGGCTGGCAATACGTCTGATCCCGTCCTCGTAGGGTGGATCCCACTGAAAAGGCCAAATAGACGCCCCGAACTTCATGCACCGCTCTCCTTTCGTAGTGACCATCTCGAGGTCAGGCTGCTGATTCAGAAAGGCGGCATGAGACGCCTGAGACGGATCTGATCCTCGACAAGCATGCCGCGGCTTCGCGTCGCGGGGTCTTCGTTTGGAATCCTATCCTGTCTGTGGTGCCGGAACCCGTAAGCGCACAATCGTCCCCAGCCCCAACTCGCTTTCGACCTCCAATCTACCGCTGACAATAGCGGCCCGTTCCTGCATGCTGCTCAAGCCCACGCCCGGAGCGGCTTCTTGGCCGAACCCCTGTCCGTCATCTGAGATCTCGACGACCAGATCGTCGCTTTCGACATCACGCCCACAATGATGCCACTCGAACAGATCCGGTGCGAACTTTTCAGCATTCCCATTCCACGCACTCGGATGAGCGGGGGCTGGAGCCTTCAGAGTAACCCCTACCTCAGCTCGCACTGGGGCCCAGCTGATGAGACTCGGGAAACTGCACTCCGTGATCAGAAACGACAGCAGGAAGACGGCGGCCGCGGTGACCACGACGGTCCATTGCGTGAACTGCCGAGAGTTAACGACGTTCTAGATTTACCTCAGTGGTGTCAGGAGGCCCTCGGCGAAGAGCGACGGGACCTCTATCGATCGGAGTATTCCGCTTACCTATGCCGAATACAGAGAGCCGACAAGCGGACTCGAACCGCTTACCCCTGCTCATTACGAGTGATCCATCACTCGTTGCAGGGGGTGGCCTAGGGTTGCAAATACTGCATATCTAAGGGGGTTTCCTTTCTCTGCTTTGCCCTGTGTTGCACCGTATTGCGCTCCCGGTGGTATCAGAGTGGTATCAACGCCGTGCTTGGATTCTCGGGGCAAGGTCGTCCATACGTAGCTCCCTTCGGTCCACGTCGGGCAGGCCTTGCCTGGTGCGATTGACCGGTGAACCTCTGCCTCTACCTTGTGCATCTTGCAATCAGTCGTGCGCTAGGTACTGATGAACCAACCTCACGGCCATAGAGCCCTCGCCTACCGCGGAGGCGCACCGCTTGATCGAGCCACTGCGCACGTCGCCCGCTGCGAACACGCCCGGCAAGCTCGTCTCCAGCAGGAACGGCTGCCGCGACAGATCTTGCCACACCTCCCCCTGGAGCGCCGAGCGGTCTAACGCTACCCCCGTCAGGACAAAGCCGCGTTCGTCGAGTTCTACCGCTCCTTGGAGCCAGCTGGTATTAGCCTCCGCACCGATGAAGACGAAGAGGCCTCGTGCCCCCAGCGTCCGAGGTTCTCCCGAGCGGTTGTCCTCAACTACGAGGCCCTCTAGGCGATCTTCCCCCACCAGGCCTCGGACCTCGGTGTTTGCGAGAATCGCGACATTCCCTGCGTCCATAACCCGCTTCACGAGATATCTAGACATGCTCTTGCCCAAGTCGTCACCCCTTATGAGCAGGTAAACCTTCCGCGCGCGTCCCGCCAGGTACACTGCGGCCTGTCCCGCCGAGTTGCCCCCGCCGACGACCGCGACATCCTCACCCTCGCACCGCTGGACCTCCGCCTCCGTGGCGGCGTAATGGACGCTCACTTCCTCGAAACGCTCAAGTAGTGGCACATCGAGCCTGCGATAGCGGGCCCCGGTTGCGGCTATAACGCTGCGCGCCGCCACCTCGCAGCCCTCGGAGAGCTCGATACGGTAGTAGCCGTCCTCCCTCCTCAAGCCGACTGCTTCTTGGGGCACCGCGGTATTGGCGCCGAACTTGTTAGCCTGGACCAGGGCGCGGCTGGCGAGCTCGAAGCCCGAGAGACCTGCTGGGAAGCCCAGGTAATTCTCTATCCGCGTCGAGGTGCCTGCCTGCCCTCCTAGGGCGACAGACTCTAAGGCTAGGGTAGAGAGGCCCTCCGATGCCCCGTAGACCGACGCGCCCAAGCCCGCGGGTCCTGCTCCCACCACCACGAGGTCGTAGGTTCGCTCCCGGGGGGCGTCTACTTGCAGGCCTATGGCTCGGGCAAACTCGACGTTCGTCGGGTTCCTCAGCACGTCCTCGCCCTGCCAGACGGTCACCGGCGTCTCGGACGGCTTCGCCCCGAACCTCTCAAGCAAGGCTTCGGCGGCTTCGGGGTCATCTTCTAGTTCGATCCAGGAGTGTGGCAGCCGGTTGCGGGCCGCGATCTCCCTCAGGCGCGTCGCGTCCCTTGAGTGGCGCGACCCAATTATCCTCAGGCCTACGCCGGCCCTCATCAGGTACGAGCGCCTCGCGAGGAAGGCCTTTAGGATGATGTCCGAAAGGGCAGGTTCCTCGGTGACGACCTCCTTCAGCCGCTCGCGAGGGATCGCCAGCACCTCCCCACCTCGGCGCACCACGGCCGTGAGGTACATCGCCTGCCCGGTAAGCATGTTCAGTTCGCCCGGGAAGCGGCCTTCGCGGAAGACACCTATCGTTCGTGCCTCGCCGGCGAAGTCGTCGACTACCTCCACCTCGCCTTCGAGGACGACTATGAAATCGTTGGAGGTGTCGCCGGCCCTGAAAAGGATCTCCCCGACCTCCGTCTTCCTTGTCTGCCCGTAGCGCTTGAGGACCTCGATCTGGTCTTCCCTCAGCTTCGGGGCCCTCGTGCTGCGGATCTCATCGGTTCGATCATGTGCCTTGTTGTCCGCTGCCTCAGGCATCCGTGCCTCCTTCCTCCGTGTCGGGTATGCGGACATCGTAGCAGTAGCAAGGCATTGACCGTATCGTCTAAAGTAAGTATTTTAGAACCTCTTTGGCGAACCTCCGATAGCGCCGCGTCTCATTACTCGGGCGAAGCGTCTATGGTTGCGCCCTCGACAAGCTGGAGTACTACCGATCTAAAAGAGCTCCGACGCGAAGTTGATGCTTTCCTCCATCCTGCACATGCGGCTCATCTAGAGACAACAAAGAGAGCCGACGAGCGGACTCGAACCGCTGACCTGCTTATTACGAGTGAGATTTGAGATGTTGCTGGGTGTTGCCAAGCGGTGCAAAACCGGCATTGGCAAGCCGATTTTCTTGCTCTAAGTAGCTGCGCGTTGCAGTGTGTTGCGTCGTCTGTGGCGTCAGCGTGGCGTCAGATGTGTCGGCGGACAACAAATGTACTATATGCGTGCCAGCATACTTACGCTTCAAGTCTATGGGGGTCATCGCTTGAGGAGCTCCCCTTGCTATGACTCTGAGAAGCGCTTAAGTGCTCGGGTCGCCCCCCTCTCGTTTCCCAGATCCTGATATAGTGCGAGGGCTTCCTTGTAGAGTGTCACCGCCCGCTTTTCATCTCTCTGCTCGCGCGCCACGTCCCCGAGGTTGATCAGCACGAGCGCCATACCCGACTTGTCGCCTAGCTCTCTGTAAATCGAGAGGCTCTTCTCGTTGTGGGTTAGAGCACGCTCAAGATCTCCACTCTCAAGCGTTGCAACCGCTAGATGAGCTAGCACGTAGGCGCTCCCCCACCTGTGCCCGATCTCTCTGAAGAGGGCGAGGCTTTCTTCGTAATGAGCGATTGCGCCTTCCATGTTGCATCGATAACGCTCGACGCGACCCAAGGTACTGAGCGCTATGGCTGCGACCCTCGGATCGCTCAAGCTGCGGGCCAAGTCTAAGCTCTCCTTACTCAGCGTTGCCGCGCAATCGTGATCCCCCTGTGCTCTAACAACCTGCCCTAGCTCTGCCAAGACGGCAGCGACGCCGAGGCCATTATCATCTAGCCTGCGATAGATGACGAGCGCCCTCTCAAAGCGTTCGGCTGCGCTAACGAGGTCACCCTGCCCGAACGCCAACTCCCCCGCCCCGTAGAGCGCCCACGCCCGTGCGAAAGTACACCTCAGATCGTTGTCATCGAAGGTTTGCGAGAGAAACGCTTCGGCCCATCGACGTCCCTCCTGTAGATACCCCTGCATCCACCAGAACCAGCTCAATGCCCCCACGAAGCGCAAGCCGCTACAGACGTCGCCGGTCTCCCGCGCCCAACGCAACGCCTCCCGCAGATTGTCGTGTTCTTGATCGAGCCGCCCCGCCCATACTTCATGTTCGGGTCCAAGCAGGAAGCCCCATGCGGTCTCGACCAATGTAAGGAAGTGTTCGGCGTGCCGCTCGCGCGTCGCGGCAGCCTCTCCACTCTCTTTCAGCTTTTCGCTCGCATACTGCCGGATGGGTTCGAGTATCTTGTAGCGTGTCTCTTGCGGACCCGACTCCGCCATCACGAGGGATTGTTCGACCAAGTCGCCGAGCAGGCCGAGCACATCGTCCCGCTCAACGCTGCCTGCAGCACCGACCGCCTCGGCCGACTCTATCGTGAAGCCCCCCGCGAACACCGACAGCCGGTGAAATAGCGCGCGCTCGTTTTCGCCCAGCAGGTCTTCGCTCCACGCCATGGTCGCCCGAAGCGTCCTCTGACGCTCCGAGACGTCACGCGCCCAACCCGTAGAAAGGGCCGAGTCGAGGCGCGAGAGGAGCTCTGATGGCTCCAGATACCTCACCTTCGCGGCTGCGAGCTCTAGGGCCAAGGGTAGCCCTGCCAGGCGCCAGCAGATCGCTGCCACCGCCGCAGCGTTCTCCGGGTTGACCTCGAAATTCGGCGAGACTGCCCGGGAGCGCGCGGCGAAGAGCGTTCCGGCAGGTGATACTAGGACCTGCTCCACCTCCGGCGAGCGGGTGGAGGCGGGCAGCGAAAGTGGCAACACGGGATACTCTTGCTCTCCCCTGACGCGCAAAGGAGC
>CADDZK010000223.1 GCA_902812425.1 Actinomycetota bacterium | reverse complement strand
CCTCATGCGCCTCTCCGTCGGCATCGAGGACAAAGAAGATTTAATCTCCGACCTGGAAGGGGCGATCAGCGCCGGCTAGAGGAGCACCCGGCCCGATGTCCGTCGACTACGTCGCGGCAAGCGCAGAGAAGCCGAGGTTGAGGTCGGAGCAGATCGCCTGGGCCGCGTTCCTCCCCGGGGCCATCGAGACGCCGGGACCGGGGTGGCTCCCTGAGCCGCACAGGTAGACGTTCGCCACAGGGGAACGATAGTGGCCCATCTCCGGTATTGGTCGCATCGAGCCCGTCTGGTAAGGCAACATGGCGCCGTGGCAGATCGTCCCCCGAACCGCGCTTGGGAGCTTCCGCTCGATGTCCAGCGGCGAGTGTGCCTCACTCTTTAGCAGCTTCGCCTTCAGGTCTGGTATGTAGTTAGCGGCGATCATGTCTATGAGGTAGTCGGCGTACTCGTCTCTCGCTTCATCCCAGGTGCGCCCGCTGATCCTCCCTGTAGCGTCGCCCCTGATCTCGTAGGGCACGCCGAGCACGACGAACTTCTTGAGGTGCTTGCCTTCGGGCGCCCGGCTAGGGTCGATCACGGAGTCGTTCCAGCTCACGATGAGGGGGGTCGCTGGCAGCTCTCCCCCGCGGCATTCGGCCGAGGCCTTGGACATGGGATCTAGCGACGGCGGCGTCAGGTGCACGTGGCAGGCCGAGCCGGCATCCTGTCCGGCCTTGTACTCGACGGGACCGTCGAGGGCGGCGTAGATCACGAAGGCCGGGTCTCCCCATTCGTAGCGCTCCATCTTGCCCGCGATCTCCGATCCCACGACCTCCTCCCCTAGGAACCTGAGCGTGAGCTGTCCGGGATCCACACCCGAGGCCACGATCTCCTTAGCGGAGATCTCCTCGCCGTTCTCAAGCCTGACCCCTGTAGCCCGGCCCGAGCTCACCAGGATCTTCTCGACCCCCGCGTTCGTCCTGATCTCACCTCCCTTGGACCTGAGATAACTTGCGAGGGCTAGGGAGACGTTGTGCATCCCTCCCTTCACCAGGTTGTTCCCCACGTCCTGCAAGACCGTGCCGAAGAGCCACGCGAGCTCGGCCCCGCCTGCGTCGTCGGGGGCGTGGGCCATGAAGAGCGCGAACGCGCCGAACAGGCACTTGACCTCCTCCGACTCGAAGGTCTGATCGCACCACGACCGCATGCTCTGCAGCCCGAAACGATACTCGTCCATCCCGCTGGGGGTACGCTCATGCGCGGCGGCCTCGGCGGAGAACTGCGGTGGTGCGGAGAAGAGTGAGGCGACGATACCGTCCTTCTCCGCGAGGTAACGCTCGAAGAGGGTGCGCCAGGTCTCGGCGTCCTTCTTCGAGTAGCGTCCGATGTTCTCGACCGTTCTGTCGAGGTCCCTGCTGACCGCCAGAACCCTGCCGTCGGGGAAGGCGTGGGCGTAGACTATGTCGGGCTCGATGATCTCGAGGCCGTGTTTCTCCAGCTCTAGCTCCCGGGGCACCGGCGAGAGGTTGGCGAGCTGGTAGCCGCTGGCGTGTACGTCGGACCTGAACCCCGGCAGCGTCAACTCTTCGGTTAGGGTCATGCCCCCTATGTCGTGGTAGCGCTCGAGGACGAGCACCTTGAGTCCCGCGTCTGCGAGGTAACAGGCACATGTCAGACCGTTGTGACCCGCGCCGACCACTATGGCGTCGTACTGTGTAGACATCGCTCTACCTCCCAGAAGAATGCTCTAACCTGTAGCTTGTCGTCGAGTGATTCGAAGAGGGTGAATACGCAAGCCGGTTGTAGTCCCCTGGCTGGGGCTCGTGCGGGACAAGGCCTGGTTCCTCGCCATCCTGTGGGCGCACTCTAGGCATCTGCCCCATGATGCCCCTCCGGCGTGGGGAAGGCGCCGAGTTGCATGACGAGCTGGAGGTCGCTCATCTCGGACCAGATCTCCCGCACCACTCCGTCTTCGACGCGGAGGATCAGTATCCCCGTCTCGATCACCCGCTGGCCCGTGGACGGGATGTCGAGCAGACCGCCCATGTACGTCGCCCACCCCGAATAGCGGGCGACGGCCTTATCGCCCTCGGAGATGACATCGTGTACGGTCCACTCCCTCTCGACGAAGGCGGAGAGGTACCACCCCAGCCACTCCCTGAAGGACTCGCGGCCGTGGCTATCCTCCATGCCGCCCTGGCCGTGAGCCACGAAGTCAGGGGCGACGAGCCTGTCCACGGCGTCGAGGTCGCCCCGCCTGAAGAGGTCCTCGAACCAGCGCTGGACGATGCTTGTATGTTCTGGTGCGGGGATGGTGATGCTCCTTCAGCCTGCGGCGGCCTCACTGTTGCGCTCCCTGTAATCATCGCGCCAGGCGATCAGCTTTCTAAGCGGTTCGAGGTCGTAGTCGGGGCCGCTGACGCCGACGGTCAGGTGGGTGATACCGGCCTCCACGTATGGGTCGGCGTTCTCCACGTACCGCGCCTGGACGCCGATCGAGCGCTCTATCTCCTCTTTGTTGCGTCCGACTCTCTCGCACCACTGGTCGAGGACGCGGGCCTTGTGGCCGGCCTGTTCGGGGTCACCGAAACCGTGCCAGATGTTGGCGTGCTCGGCGACGATGCGCAGGGTGACCTTCTCGCCCCCGCCGCCGATGAGGATGGGGATCTCTCGCGTGGGCGGAGGGTTCAGCCTCCCGAACCGCTCCTCGATGACGGGCATCGCTGCGTCGAGGTCCCGCAGCCGGCTCCCTGCCGTCCCGAACTCGTAGCCGTACTCGTCGTAGTCCTTCTGGAACCAGCCGGCGCCGATCCCGAGTATCAGACGCCCACCCGAGATATGGTCTACGGTGCGCGCCATATCGGCGAGCAGGTTCGCGTTCCTGTAGGAGTTGCACGTGACCAAAGCGCCGAACTCCACTCTCTCGGTTACCTCGGCCATCGCCCCGAGCAGCGTCCAGCACTCGAAGTGCTTGCCTTCCGGTTCCCCGTAGAGGGGGTAGAAGTGATCCCAGTTGAAGAGCGTGTCGGCCCCCATCTCCTCGACCCTGAGCCACGTGTCGCGCATCTGCGCGTACTCTGCGTGCTGCGGTTGTATCTGCACCCCCACCCTTACCGTCATACCTCTCCTCTCATTCTGGCCAATCGGGAGATTATGCCACGCGTCGTCCGACGAGCATCAGCTATAGTGTCTGCAGGCAAGAAACAGGAGGTTGACGCATGTTCGGCGGTCTCATGCCAGCGATGGTGACGCCCTTCGACGAGCGGGGTGAGTTGGACTTCGGGGCGACGGAGGCGGTGATAGAACGCTCCATAGAGGCGGGGGTGAGCGGTATCTCGCCACTAGGGAGCACCGGCGAGGCTACGCACCTGACCTTCGACGAGCGCAAACGCTTCGCGGAGGGGGTCGTCCGTATCGTCGGCGGGAGAGTGCCGCTCGTCGTCGGGGTGGGCTCCAGCGGCACGAGGGAGGCCGTCGAGCTCGCCCGCCACGCCGAGGGAGCCGGGGCTGACGCCGTGCTTGCCGTCTCGCCCTTCTACTGGAAGGTCGGAGAGGAGGCCCTATTCAACCACTTCGCGACCGTCGCTGGCTCCGTAGACATACCGGTGATGATCTACAACCTGCCCATGCTCACGGGGATAGACCTCTTGCCCTCACTCGTGGCGAGGGTCGCCGAGGAGCACGCGAACGTCGTCGGGATCAAAGACACCGTCACCGTCTACGCCCACACCGTCTCCATCTTGCAAGAGGTGAAAGCCTCACGGCCAGAGTTCACCGTCCTCTCGGGGTGGGAGGATTTAATCTTCCCCTCGCTTCTTGCAGGTGCCGACGGCTCCATATGCGCCTTCGCGAACGTCGCCCCCGAACTGTTCGTGGATCTGGTCAGATCCACGCAGGAAGGAGATCTCGACGGGGCGGCGGCTCTGCACAGGCGTGTCCTCAAGCTCGTGACCCTCGGCGCCTACAGCGACCCTCCCATCGGCGCGATCAAGCTCGCGATGAAGATACTAGGCGTCCCGATCTCCCCCGCCGTCCGCGGACCTGCCCTGCCAGCTGATGAAGCCGCGCGCGAGGGCATCGAGGCCATCCTCGAAGAGGCGGGCCTGCTGGGTACCTCTAAAGCCGGTTGAGCATGTAGATGGAGGAAAGATTCGAACGCCACTACCCTGAGATGGAGGCCATGCACCACGGCTTCCGGACAGAGCCGTGCTTCGTGTGCAGAATGGTGGATGGAGTTTCCCGAGAACGTCATCTATGAGGACGACGGGTCCATCGTCTTCCACGACGGCTATCCGAGGGCGTACGGCTACACGCTGGTCGCTCCCAAAGAGCACCGCGAGCAGGTGACCGGCGACTTCAGGATGGAGGAGTACCTAAGGCTACAGCAGCTCGTCTACAGGGTCACGGAGGCGGTGCGCCAGGAGGTCAGGGCCGAAAGGATGTACATCTTCACGTTCGGTTCAAACCAGGGTAACGCCCACGTCCACTGGCACGTCGTGCCTCTGCCGTCAGGCGTACCCTACGAGGAGCAGCAGGACACGTGGGCCAGCTGGAGCAAGGGTGTTCTGAAGATCTTCCCTAAAGAGGAGATGGCCTCGCTCGCGACGCGTATCAGGACGAGGATGGGATGACGCCGGACCCTAAAGCACTGGCCTTCGACGTCTTCGGGACGGTCGTGGACTGGCGCTCGGCTGTGATCAGGGAGGGCGAGGAACTCGGAAAGGGGAAGGGCTTGGACGTTGACTGGGCCGCCTTCGCCGACGCCTGGAGAGGGAGGTACGCTCCCTCGATGGACAGGGTGCGACGTGGAGAGCTGCCCTGGACCAGGCTCGACGACCTCCACCTCGCCTCCCTCGAAGAGCTTCTCGGCGAGTTCGGGGTCGTTGGTTTGACGGAACGGGAAAAAGAACGCTTCAACGAGGTCTGGCATCGCCTCGATCCCTGGCCTGATTCTGTGGAGGGGCTCACGCGGCTGAAGAAGCGTTACGTCATCACCACGCTCTCCAACGGCAACGTCGCCCTGCTAACGAACATGGCCAAACGAGCGGGGCTTCCGTGGGATCTGATCCTCTCCGCCGAGCTCGTCCGCCACTACAAGCCAGACCCCGAGACCTACATGATGGTCCCCGGACTGCTCTCCCTCCGCCCGGAACAGGTCATGATGGTCGCGGCCCATCCGAACGATCTGCGCGCCGCCCGCGCCAACGGCCTGCAGACCGCCTATGTTCCACGACCGCGCGAGTTCGGTCCACAGGGAGCACAGGAAGCTCCAGATCTCTCCTTCGACCTCGTCGCGGAAGACTTCGTCGCGCTTGCGGATAAACTCGATGCTTAGAAAGCTGCCATAGGCAGCGCGCTGACCGGCTACAACAGTGCCCACGCCGCGGTAGCCACGCCCAGGGTGCCGGTCAGGATCACCAGCCCCAGGGTCACAACCCGGAAGGCTCTCTCAGAGACGCGTCTCAGGAGCACCGTGCCGATGGCCTTGCCGGCTATGGCCGCAGGGATGAGCAAGAGCCCGAGCGGGATCTCCGGGGCCTCGACGAGGCCCCGGAGGGCCAGGACGACGATCCCGACTACGCTCATCGGCAAGAAGTAGAGCGCGCTCGTCCCCCTGAACTCGTGCTTGGGGAGGCTGCGCGAGGCCAGGAGCAGCACTATCGGGGGGCCGGCGAGCCCGGTCGAGGTAGAGAGCGCCCCGCTGGCCGCGCCGGCCACGAGCGTACCCCAGCGGGTGCTTGCGCCGGGCAGTCTCACATCCCTGACGAGCAGGAAGGCGGAGAAGACCACGATAACGCCGACCCCGAGCCGCACGTAGACGGGGTCGATCACCCGCAGTACCTCGGCGCCGACCACGACCCCGAAGACGGCGGGTACGAGTAGCGCCAGCACGAGCCGTTTGCGCGCCTCGTGCCAGGAGTCCCACACCACGGCGCTGCTGATAAAGATCGAGAACATCGCCGTCAGTACGATGACCGTCCTCGGCTCGTAGACGAAGAGGAGTATCGGGGTGCTGATGAGGGCCAGTCCGAAGCCCGTGAGCCCGGTAACGATCCCCGCGAGCAACGCCGCAAAGAGCGCCACCACGAACGCCGCGCTCAACAAGGGTGCACTCCCGGAGTACCTGACGCCCTTAGCTTGATGCCTGAGACCTGACTCAGCGCAGGATGCCGGCGTAGAGGCGTTCCCAGGCCTCCATCTCGGGCGTAAAGTAGCGCACCCGCGTCTTCTTGTACTCGCGGGTCGAGTAGAGAGAGGTGTAGTCCGTAAGGCCCGTCTCCTCGGCCATCGCAGCGAGGACGTTCTCGCACTCCTCGACGCTGCGGCCGTGGACCATCGAGAAGATGGAGTAGGGCCAGTCCTCGTAGGTCGGGCGCTGGTAGCAGTGGGAGACGGCCTGGTAGTGGGCGAACGCGTTGCCGACCTCGTCGACACGCTCGTCGGGCACCCTCCAGACCCCCATCGCGTTGGCCCTGAAGCCGGCCTTGCGGTGGTAGAGGACGGCCGAGAAGCGGCGCATGATCTTGCGGTCGCGCAGATCGTAGGCCCTCTCGAGTAGCTCCGTGTAGGAGAGCCCGACCTGCCTGCCCCACAGATCGAACGGGCGCGGCGTCAGCGGTACGTCCTCCTGAAGGGCCCTGATGGCGGCCCTGTCTTCCTCGGAGATGTTCCTGTCCGCACCCTCCCTGTCGGTCTCGCCGTAGGGCGGGGCCTCCTTCTTCGCCGTCGCCCCCTCGTTCATGTCGAGGGTCACCCCGATCTTGAAGAGCTTGAGCGTCGGCAGGATTCTCGTCTTCTCGGCGCCGCTTATGTGGTGCAGCACGTCCACCGTACCTTCGAGTCCCAGGCGGGAGTCC